>CAYYEB010000126.1:0-5757 GCA_964470725.1 uncultured Lachnospiraceae bacterium
AGAAAAAGTAAGACAAATTCTCAAAAGTGGATACACTTCGCGAAAATTGTAATCCGCAAAAAGCCGGAATTTAAGGTCTTTTTATGAATGCGGGATACGGCAGTCTGTGCCCAGCGGATTCACAGGCAGAAGCACAGATTGCACAGAACATTCAGTGCCAGCATGCCGAGGCACCAGCCCGCCGGATTGGATACAGGGTTGAATCCTCCAAAATCGGAACCACGCATCTGATACCAGGACCCTCCGCTTTGAAGCTGTTTTAAAAGCTGCTGATACTGGCCATTGTCAGGATCAAGATCGCAGGCGCGTTTCGCATAGTTCATGGCATCCACGTTGCTGCCCTGCCCCTGACTTGCGATGCTCGCATAATAATACCATCTTGCGTTCCGGTTTGCTTCCACGGTCTGATTGAGCGCATTCATTGCCTCTGCATAGTGGCCGCTGTTGATATAATTTCTTGCCGCCTGCATCTCAATCGTCTCATCGGCCGATTCCTGCTGTGTTCCGGCACCCCACTGGCCGAACATATCATCAAAACCTCCGAAGCCGCCGTAGCCGTAACCATCCTGCTGTCCGTTTCCCGAGGCCGATCCATATGCACTTGTGCCGCGTTCCCGCGCATCCATAATCTGGCGATAGGCTTCCTGCACTTCCTTGAACTTTTCCTCGGCAGCCTTCGGATCGTCGGGATTTGCATCCGGATGATACTTCTTGCTGAGATCTCTATATGCTTTTTTCAGTTCCTCATCGGAACAGTTTTCACTGACTCCGAGCACTTTATACGGATCCTGAATCATTCTTTCCCCTTTTCGGCCCTTTTCTTCTGAATCTCACGGTATTTTACCCAGACACCAGAATAAACGATGTTTCTTAAAATAGCAATATCCTGAAGAATCGGAAGCTTTTCAAAGCTTTTCGCACATTCCGCCATCATCATGGTCAGCGTATTTTCCACAAGAGCCTCAAAATCCCGACGGTCTTTTACCGGTTCCCAGGGATTATAGCGGTGCTTTTTCTCATCTTTTTCCAGATCATCATACGCGTCCAGAAGATAAATGTATTTTCCAAGATAGAAACCCATTCTTCGCAGATCGTCAGCCCACAGGTCTTCCTTCATGACAAACACTTCTCCTGTCATGCGTCCGGTAAAACCTGCAACCCTGTCAAGATCATATTCCTCTTTCTCTTCACACTCGTGAAGTGCGTCAAGGCATTCCGATACCACACCCGACTGGCGCGGATACTCCGCAATAATCTTCTCAGCCTGTTTCTTCAGTGTCTTTGCATAAGTGGCAGCACGGACACTTTTGTCATCTCTGACATCATCCAGCATTTTATAATAGGCCAGAAGAATCCCCATATCGGCGCAGTAGTCCGTAATGGCGTTATATACCATGTGCTGCTTCCGAACCGGATGAAGTACACAGTGTCTGTCCTTCTCTTCAAGCGGTTTCTCATAAAGTCCGTTTAACAGCACATCCAGAAAGGTCAGGTCATTCGGCAGAAGGAATTGTCCCTTCATACCGTATCTGCTCCTTAAAGAGTAACAAAGACCGCAGTAAAAACTGCGGTATCTTTTCAAATCCTTTACTTTTAATTCGTCCTGATTGACAATTACATATCCAAACATAGGCAGCCGTCTCTTTTATGATAAAAAACTTCTCCTGCGTCACTACCTCTGCGGCAGATCATACTGTTTTATCGAACTGGGTATGGCACTTCGGGCATGTAATCCGGATATGTCCTTTTCCTTTTGGTACACGGACCTCCTGTCCGCAGGCCGGGCATTTAAAATACCGGTAATCCTTTCTTCCGTCAAAATGTTCTTTCTGTTTTTTGAAAAACTTCTGAACGGCTGCGGAAAATGCCAGATATCTTTTGTTTTCCCGTGATCTTTTATCAAAATCCCGGGAAAGCATGCGATACCAGCTCCATGCCAGTGCAGCTGCCGCGATCCAATAGAGCACGCCGCTCCTGATAACGAGCGAGAGAGCATAAAAAATGAGCGCAACAATCAGAAGGAACTTTGAAAAATCATCCGTTCCATACCGTCCCTGCATGAAGTTTCTGACTCTGTCACCCAGTCTTTCGAAATAGTCCTTCACGAGGGCGCTCCTTCCTTTTCATATGCAATCATGATAGTGCATTTTTCTCACACGGGCAATCATACTGTCTGAATGTTTAGGAAATTTTAAGGAATCACACATCGGTGCGTACTGCCGTCTTCAGTGCGATCTCCATCATTTCATGGAAACTGTCCTGTCTTTCCTCCGCCGACAGAGCCTCTCCCGTAAAGATATGATCGGAAATGGACAGAATTGAAAGAGCTTTCTTGTGACTTGCCATTGCCTCAAGATATACTCCCGCAGTCTCCATTTCCAGGCAGAGATGTCCGAAATCCTTAGCCTTCTGATTGATCGTCGGATCCGGATAATAGAAGAAATCGGATGTATAGACACGTCCGACGTCTGCTTTGACACCGAGCTCATCCGCTGCCTTTACGGCCTCAGACAGCATGCCGTAATCCGCAGTCGGCGCAAGCTGTCCCGGAATATCGTACGCATTTAAGAATCCCGAGTTTGTTGACGCACTCATTGCAATGACCACGTCACGGACATGCACATCATCACCCAGACCGCCGGCGCTGCCGACACGGATAACGGCTTCGACACCGAAGAAGTTATAAAGTTCATGCATATACAGGCATGCTGACGGAATTCCCATTCCGGATCCCATGACGGAAACCTCTTTTCCTTCATAGGTTCCCGTATAAGCCAGCATATTCCGCACATCGTTGACCAGTACCGGATTGGTCAGATAATGCTCTGCAATATACTTTGCACGAAGCGGATCGCCCGGCATCAGTACCACCTTGGCAAAATGTGTTCCCGGTTTCAGTTCAATACAAGCAGATGGTGATGAAGTCATCATGTCTTTTCCTCCTGAATCATGCGTATAAATTTCCTGATGATTGCTTATTATAACACAAAAATATCTCCCGGCCCTCAATCAGCTGTGATTTTAGGCCGGAAGATACTGCCGATTTCATGTGTATTTTCTTTTATTTCAGATAGCCGAACCTCGGTTTTCCTCATTCCTGCTTCTGAATCTCTTTTGATTCGAAAATGCTCCTCATCACCGCCAGCAGCACCTCAATGACAACTCCGAGGAAAATCGGCAGTGTTGTCGTAAGTCCCTGTGTTGCCAGTCCGATAATCCCGACAATTACCATCCCGGCCGCAGCAACGGCAAGAATCAGATAAATGATGCGCAGGAATTCCATTCTGCGGCCGTCCACCAGTTCGCCCAACGCCTTGGCCCGGGCATGTTTCCTTACGGTCCGTTTGGTTTCCTTTGATTCCATATAGTTCCGCGCTGCCTGCTCCGGTGTCCCGAGATCACGCAGTACATCTCTGCAGTCAAGGATATCCGGCTCATGATCTCCCGCATATCCTTCCATCATTTCGTAAATCATATCTGTAAGCTCGCGGGTCAGCCTTCCTCTTTCCTTTGCCGGAACGCTCGCCGCGGCCGCATGAACATATTTCTGTACCTTTTTGTCAATCAGCATATTCCCCTGTACTTCCCTTCAATCCCCTTTGACGTTCTTTGCCGCCATTCTGAATTTAATTATAAAGAAATCCAACTTTCCGTCAAGCTGAAATACAGGTATTTTCCCGGTGTATCGGCTCAAAAAGCATTTCAGGAAGCCGCATACCAGCCGATGCCCTCATCGTGCCATCCTCTGCTCACCAGGTAATTTCTTTCATTTGCATTTTTCGTATAATTATGAGCTCCTGATGCAGCATTCGGATTGTACTGCCGGTAAACCGGCGTGCTTCCTCCCGAGCGCCATCCGATGCCCTCATAGCGCCACCCCAGGCGAACCAGAGCATCCCGCTCTCCTGCGGAATCTGTATAGTGATGGTCACCCGCATTCGGATTATAAAGGCGGTACACAGGGCTTCCCCCTGCCGGTGCATACCAGCCGACGCCCTCATATCTCCATCCGGCACGGGTCAGGGCATCCCGTTCGCCGGCACTCGCCGTATAAAAATGCTCACCGCTGTTCGGATTGTACATCCGGTACATGGCCGAAGTTTCGCCGGAAGAGAAGGAAAATCCTTCATTTCCCGTCGTCAGTGCCTTGATGCAGACATTGTTGCGGGCCGCATATGTCGTGTTCTGTACGTCCGCCCAGCTTCCGCCGCCATTTGTCGAAATGTAAGACTGCCCCGCACTCGCCGTTGTGGTGTAGTAACTTGCACTGATCCCGTTTTCAAAGAAGCACAGATATTCCGCATCGCTGCCTGAACCGGTCCATACTCTGACAGATACTGCGAATTTATTCCCACGGCTTACGGAAACCGCATGATCCAGCGGAATCGTATAATATCCGTAATGCCCCTTCATGCCGCTGGCCGAGGCCGCCACATGTCCGCTGTTCGGTGTTCCATCCGTAATGCCCGTCAGCACGGAAACCGTGTAATGGCCCCCTGCCGGAATATACGTTCCGACGGCCGCCACATTTTCATTGCGAACAGCCGTAAAGACATTCGCAGAAGCCACAGGCTGGGCATATGCGTAGCCCCGATGCTGTCCTACCCCGTCATAGCTGTAATTTCCGCTATACTCATGGTTGCCGGGAGATGTATGCTCCATATGATAGACGACCGGATTTTCCATGCTGGCATCCTGATAGGCAATCCAGTGATAACCGCCCTCTGCCCAGTTCGTTCCCCAGGTATTCTTAACCAGAAAAGCGCCGCGCTGCGGTGCCTGCGTCACTTTTGAGTCATCCCATCCGACGATCACGCCCTGATGGGTCGGTCTGTGATAGCTTCTGCTGTAAAACGAATGTGTTGCGTCCGAATAAGGAAGGCTGCGTCCATTCGCATAGTAGTCGATTGCAACCGATCCGTAGTTATACACTGCCTGCTTGATCTCATCCAGTGCGGCCGCCCTGTCGACTCCCGCGTCATTCGGCTGCGGCAGGACCTCGAAACTGTCCAGATGACTGATATCATTGTAAAAATCCGAAGAACTGACAGAAAATCTTGCTGCCTCCCCCTGTGTGCCCGGAGTTCCGTAAGCAGATGCCGGCGCAGCGCCGTACCATCTGGCCAGAGTGCTTCCAAGGATCGTATAGTTTCCGCCCTGGCCGTACCATGCAGATGAATCTCCCGCATAATCTTCTATCCCCTTCCAGGTATCTCCGGTTCCATGATACGCCGCATAGGCCAGATGGCCTGCTGAAAAGAGCGCAGATGTCTGACTGATCGTGCCCCGTCTCAAAAGTTCGATCTGCGCATTGTCAAGTCCTGCAATTGCCCAGCAAAGACTCGACAGGTTCTGATCCATCACATCTGTCATCCGTCCAGACGTGCGGGTGGAGTACCTCGATGGCAGATTTCCGGCCCCCACGAGATCATTTTCCGCTGATGAATCTTTCGGATTCATCCTCGTGAGAGGTTCGTCACCATCCGTCAGAATCATTCCGTTTTCTCCGGCTGTTTCCGTGATTTCGATTTCCTTTGTCGGAGTAAGGCTGTCAACAGCTTCCGCTTCTTTTTCTTCTTCCGAAGTGCTCTGCACCGCAGCGGACCGGTCAGCTGCAAATGCCGTCGCCGGTGCAGTTCCAACCATCACCGCCAGGGCCAGCCCACATATGCTGATACGTTTCCATTTCTTCATCGGCCTGTTCTCCTGTTTTTTCATCCTCAACACTCGTATAAGTCTTACGCACAGCTTCGCTGC
>CAYYEB010000127.1:0-5732 GCA_964470725.1 uncultured Lachnospiraceae bacterium
GGCATGGAAGTCAACATGGTAACCGACGGTGCCGTATCCCGTGACGAGGATGTACTCGATTACTGCCGTCTTCATGACATTACGATCCAAGCCTGGTCTCCGTATCGGACACATGATCTGACCGGTCATTATATCGGTGACCGTGAGAGATTTCCGGAGCTGAATCAGTATCTGGATGAACTGGCGGAAAAGTATCACTCCACTCCGACGGCCATCGCTGCGGCATGGATTCTGCGTCATCCGGCCCACATTCAGATGCTTTCGGGAAGTACCAGAGAATCCCGCTTAAAGGAAATTGCAAGCGCCTGTGACATCACTCTGACACGTGAGGAATGGTATAAATTGTATCTGTCCGCCGGACATCCTCTTCCATAAGAGATCCGTCTTTTGATTGGCACTTAAAACTGATTTTCAAAAAAAAGAATGACATGCCCCCGCAGGATGCCATTCTCTTTTTCATTTAGCAAAATGCAGCCTTCTTCTGAAGGAAGCCGCTTCCTTTTATTTTTCATTGTAGCTTGAAAGTTCCACCAGATTTCCGTCCGGATCCCGCAGATAGATGCTCTGCATCTGCCCTAAAGCTCCGTGCCGGATGACCGGTCCCAGTTCTACCGGATAGCCTTTTTCCTCTATCTCGCGTTTTGCATCGCTCACATCTTCGTCTATAATCAGACAGAGATCCAGGCTTCCACTCGTTGGATATTTTGCTGCCGGAAGAAATTCCGCCTTTCTGGTGTGAATATTAAATTTTTGATTCCCGAACCGGACTGCATATCTGTCGTTTCTTTGATCCAGATCCATGCCAAGCACGTCCACGTAGAAGTGAAGACATTCTTCAAGATTCTGTGTTGTAATCACAAGATGATCGATATTCCGGAATTTCATGCCCTCTCTGCCATCCTTTTGGCAAAATTCTTCGCTTCCTCAAGCTGCTTTGCATTCGCCTTATTTTTTACATAGAAAGTCTCGTCTTCTACTCTGATGCCTTTTTCCTTTAATGCATTCTTAATCAGGTCAAGACTGTGCTTTGAAATCCAGGATGTGGAAAATGCAACTGCCCGTCCCACCTTGGACGCATCCAGATTTTTGATATATTCCTTCAGATGTTTATCGAGTCCGTAAGCGTAAAGCGCACCGCCGACAAAGAGGACGTCCGTCTTCTCTGCAAGTTCTGCGTCCGGCTGATCCACGGACACTGCTTTTGTACCAAGAGCTTCTGCAATCGCGTCCGCCACAAGTTTTGTATTTCCTGATCTTGAATAATATCTGACTGCTGCTGACATAATCTTACTGCCTTTCTTATATTTCCATATAGTGTAGCCGCTAATATATTACATTTCCAGCTTTATTTATCAGCAGGAATATTCTTCTGCTCCCAAAACTGCTTTTGATTTACACCTGAAGGATACATCCAACGTTTTAATATCCCCACGTCATCAGATGCCATTCTCCTCCGTCCGTTCTCGCAAGCCACCAGCTCCATCCTGAATATTCCTCATCCGGATCAAAGGCTCCCGCATCCGCCTGATCCTTTGGAGAATGAAATGTACTCTGAAATTCAATGCACTGTGTAAATTCATTGTCAGAATCAGGTGTCCTCGCCTTCTTCAGTTCATTCATCCACTTCAGATTTTCTTCGCTGTTGCAGTCATCTGATGTATAGCTGATGGAATTTAAGGTACATCCCTTCCATGTGGAAAATTCTTTTTCAATGCGAGCAATTGCCGCATCCATATCTTCTTTTGTATAGATCCCGGAAGAACCGTAATCCAACGTCACATTCGAAATATCTCCTGTTCCCTCGGATCTGTTCTTATCTCCTGATGCCCCTGCCGCTTCCTCATCCGATTGAGGATAGTCATTTATTTCATCCGGAGATATTTCATTCTCCGATTTTCCGGAAATTGTCCGTGCTTTATTAGAAGCTTCCTGCTTCGAAGCTGCGCCTGACTTTTCCAAAGATCTCTGTCCTGCAACTACGCTCCGATCTGCACTTATATTCCTCGCTTCGGCCACACCGCAGGAAGTCAGAACTGCGGCAGCAAGCAGGGCTTCTCCAAGCATCAGCATTTTTTTCATTTCATTCATCTCCTTTCCATTTCTTTTTACTTCAAATCCCCTCAAAAAGATTTCGTCACTCGTTCCGTAAACTTTTGCTCTTTGAAAGATTCGCGCAAAAGTTTTTTCGATATCTTCATTCTATCTGTTTCCTTCATAAAAGAACAGCGTTTCTTCATTCGATTTTCGGGAGCAATTTTCACAAAAATGGATGGCCTTCTTTCTGTAAATATTGTAAACTGGATCCGATACATATACGTCTTATAACCGCTACAAAAACGGAGGACAACATGACACTTGTAAAAAAATACAGAATAGGAAATCCAATCGACACGGAAGCCGTGATTCAGAGTATTCCGATTGAGGAAACTGCCATTCCGGGTTGGACGATTGATTCTGACACAAAATCACTTTGCCGCAAACTGGCCGCAGATGATATTGTGTACGGACTTGGAGAAAGTATCCGCGGTATCAATAAGCGCGGATGGCTTTATACAAGCAATAACACAGATGATCCGAACCATACAGAGGACAAACATTCTCTGTATGCCTCTCAGAATTTCTTCCTGATTGTATCAGATGCCGGTTCCTACGGGATGTTTGTGGATTATCCCGGAAAAGTCAGCTTTGACATCGGCTATACCAGTCTCGATGAGTTCCGGATTTCTTTTGAAGATTTTGATACGGATCTTTATACACTGGAAGGACGGACTCCCCTTGAAGTCGTCCGGTCGTTCCGTAAATTAACCGGAAGAAGCTATATTCCGCCAAAATGGGCTTTCGGATTCGGTCAGAGTCGCTGGAGCTATAACACGGCAGATGAAGTAAGAGAAGTTGTCGATTCCTATCAAAAGGCCGATATTCCTGTGGACAGCGTCTATCTCGATATCGACTACATGGAACGTTACAAAGATTTCACCGTCAATGAGGAAGCCTTCCCAAATTTTGACGGCTTTGTAAAGGAAATGCGCTCGGAGGGCGTACATCTCGTTCCGATCATCGATGCCGGTGTCAAAATCGAAAAGGATTATGATGTCTATGAAGAAGGCGTTGAAAATGATTATTTCTGCAAGAAAGAGGACGGTACCAACCTTGTCGCGGCTGTATGGCCCGGAAAAGTTCATTTTCCGGATTTCCTGAATGAAAAAGCACGGGAATGGTTCGGCAATAAATATGACGTTCTTCTTTCCAAGGGAATTGACGGTTTCTGGAACGACATGAATGAACCGGCCATTTTCTATACGGAAGATCATCTGAATGAAGTCTTTGACAAGATCGAGGAATACAAAGGGCAGAATCTGGATATCGACTCCTTCTTTGAATTCAAGGATCTTGTGACAACAATTGACAACAATCCGGAGGATTACAGACGCTTCTATCATACGTATCATGGACAGAAGATCCGTCATGACAAGGTTCATAACCTTTTCGGATATTATATGACCAGAGCTGCCGGCGAAGCATTTAAGAGGCTCTATCCCGAGAAGCGAATCCTCATGTTCTCAAGATCCTCTTATATCGGAATGCACCGTTACGGCGGAATCTGGACCGGGGACAATAAGTCATGGTGGAGCCATCTTCTCTTCAGTATGCAGGAAATGCCGGGACTCAATATGTGCGGCTTCTTGTATACAGGTTCGGATATGGGAGGCTTCGGCGCAGACTGTACAGAGGATCTGATGCTGCGCTGGCTTGAAATGGCCATTCTCATGCCACTTTACAGAAATCATGCCGCTATGGGAACACGCAGACAGGAACTCTATGAGTTCGGTCACATTGACTGGTTCCGGAATATTGTGCAGCTGCGCTACTCTCTGATTCCGTATATTTATAGTGAGTTTATGAAAGCAGCCCTCTCAGACGACATGTATATGATGCCGCTGTCCTTTCTTTACACAAATGACAAACAGGCTGCCAAGGTACAGGATCAGCTGCTGGTCGGTGAAAGTCTTATGATGGCGCCTGTCTATCAGCAGAACGCTGACGGCAGATATGTGTATCTCCCGGAGGAAATGAAACTCATCCGCTTCCGTTCCTATGACGATTACGATGAGGAAATTTTTCCTGCCGGACATCACTACGTTAATGTCGCATTAAATGAAACGGTTCTCTTCCTTCGGAAGGGACATGTTCTTCCGCTGGCGAAACCGGCGAAAAATGTGGAAAGTATCGATTACAGCACGATCAAATATATTACTTTTGATGCTGAAGAATCATCTTATAACCTCTATAACGATGACGGCATTTCCGCAATCAGGAAGTAAATCATAACGTTGAAGTAATTACCGCAAACATTTAAAAAACGGTCTTCTTAGCCGCAGCTTCTGTGGTTAAAAAGATCGTTTTTTACTGTTCTAAATTCGATGAAATCTTTTTTGAAAGGCAGGCAGTTTCTTATTTTCGCGAAGGTGACAACTTCAGGTGTTTTTTCACCTTACCGATCAGGCTTTTTCGGCCAGATGAAATACACGTTCAAACTCATCGATAAGATCCTGTGCGCCTTCAATTCCGACGGAAAGACGAAGCAGTCTGTCTGTAATGCCGTTTCTTTCCAGAATATCCTTCGGAACCTCTGCATGAGTCTGTGTGATCGGATATGTGATCAGCGTTTCTGTTCCTCCAAGGCTTTCCGCAAAGTAAAAGAGTTCGACATTATCAAGTACAGATTCAGCAAACTCCTTTGACTTTACCTCAAAAGTAATCATGGAGCCGAATCCGCGTGTCTGCTTTTTCATGATCTCATATCCCGGATGATCCGGCAGTCCCGGATAGATCACTCTTGTCACATAGGGGCTTTCTTTTAAATAATTTGCGATTTTAAGGGCATTTTGCTCGGCGCGATCCATGCGAACGGCAAGGGTACGAATGCCGCGAATCATGAGCCAGCTGTCAAAAGGAGACAGCGCTGCCCCGGTAGTCGTGGAAATATAACGCAGCTTCTCTTCGAGTTCAGGATCATTGACCACAAGAAAGCCTCCGATCGTGTCATGATGACCGCTCAGATATTTTGTTCCGCTGTGTACGACAATATCCGCACCGAGATCCAAGGGATTCTGGAAATACGGAGAAAGGAACGTGTTATCCACGATGAGCAGAATATTGTGTGCTTTCGTAACCTCCGAAAGTTTTGCAATGTCCGTGACATGCATCATCGGATTTGTCGGAGTTTCCAGATAAACTGCCTTTGTATGCTCATTGATCAGAGGTTCAATATCGGTCGAACTGATATCGGCCATAGAATAAGAAATGCCGTTCTTCTTGCTGATTGTATCAAAAAGGCGAAGACTTCCGCCATAGAGATCGTCATCGATAATGAGATGATCGCCGGGAGAGAAAAGTTCCATCAGTGCTCCGATGGCGGCCATACCGCTTGCAAATGCAAGCGCGCCATGCCCGTTTTCAAGATGGGCGACGATATGCTCCAGCTGCTGTCTTGTCGGGTTACTTTGTCGAGTATAATCAAAGCCACTCGTCTCCCCGAGTTTTGTATGAGAAAAGGTTGCCGTCTGGTAAATCGGAAAGCTGATCGCATGATATTGATCGGGAATACTTAAATCCATCCCCTGACACTTCGTTTCGATACTGACATTCCATGGTTCACTTTCATGCTTGTCCATTGTATCTAAATCCTCTCTTTCATTCTTATTCTATGTCATTGAAGGTAAAAAGATTTT
>CAYYEB010000128.1:0-2773 GCA_964470725.1 uncultured Lachnospiraceae bacterium
CGGAGCAATCCGCAGAGAGGTTGAAGCATTGAACAGTGTTCAAAAATCCTGTAAATTAAGGCTCACAGAGCCGCGCAGAACTGAATGTTCAGCGTGTCTTTATAACTGTGGATTATGCTGCATGATGTAATAAATCAATTATTTCCTGTTCTGTAACATTTTCGTACTGCTTAAGAATGTTGGCTATGATGTCCTTTTCAGACATTCCTATCTGCTTGTAAGCGTTAATTACAGCAAGGATCTTTTCTTTCTCGATATAATTCTGTGTTGCCTGACTCATAAGAACATCTCCCTTCTCATCAATATCCTTATCCTCAAAGGTGATAGGTAAGTCCAATGCATCGCGTATAAATTCTGCCGATTTTCTATCGACTGCCTTCCGTCGTGTATTACGAAGTACATCTAACACATTTCCCTGAGAATGCTTCAATGCATTAAGTACAAGTCCAAGACCAGTTGAAAACTTTTCATCGAAATCCTTATCTGGAATATTGGCCGGTGCTACCAGATTTATTTTATAATCCGGAATCGCCTTTAAAATACGTTCATCCTTATAACTCAGCATGTCATGGATACTCAGTGGACCATTCCATTTTTCTGGGCCAAAATAAACGACCACCGTAATAACCGGCATCAGCTTATCGCCCTTTCTGAATCCTGATAAAAACTCCTCTCTTGTGAGCTTTAATCGTACCGACTCATTATCAATCACTATTTCCGCCTCATTGTGATTATCTTTATAGGACTTTCTCGCTGCATCCACCTGGGAGGCATATGTCAATGCATCATAAAGCATATCTTTCACAGGCATTGCATAATGAATAGCACTTTGTATTTCTGTCCCAAGCAGAACATAGCAACAGTTATCATCTTCCATGGCATTCCACACCTTGAAAGAATCACGATACTTCTGTACTGGCATTCTTGCATTGTTTCCGTATGCCACCGCCACTTCTGTTGTGTCGGTCGGCCGTAAGTTCTCAGGTTTAATTACTGGCTCTCCATCATACAGAAAGTAGTTAAAAATATCGGCAAAAATATCCGGATAATTCACATACTGCTTGCTTTCAGTATCAATCTTTCCCAATAGCGTTTCCGCCTTTCAATGATTCACAAAGGAATGCAGCTATACCTCTCCTTTATAAACCGAGTTTACCACAAAGAGCCGGTCTTTTCAATTTACCAGAGCGAAGTTATCAGACAGCTTATACATCTGTTCTAGCTTCTCGCTGAAGGCAAAATCGATCTTCTTCACTTCCTTCTTGCCGTCATAGCCGAGTCTGTCAAAAACTTCGCTTAACACGGCGCAGTCAATCTCGGCGCCGTCGTCCGTTGGTGTGATTGCTTTCTTTGTCGTTTCTGGGTGTTTCCGTAAATAGTCCAACAACTCTTCTTGTGGTGCTGTCATGGTCGTGCCCTCCTTGACGACAACCATACTCTGTTTTTCTGTACATAGCTAGGATTTTATTGATTTTTAACGAGAAAAGAGAAGGCTCTGAACCTCCTCTTTCTATCCCTTTCTTATAACCGCATGTTATAGTCTTCGTTCTTTAAAAGAGAGCGGAAAGGCTATCAGAGTCTCGTCACATGAATGCTTTCCGGGTAGATGGTCACGCGGTCGATGGCTTCTGCCTTCTCCTTAGTAACTTCGTTCCATCCCATCTGCTTGGCGATCTCATCCATCAGCTTATCTTCCCTGATATTTCTACCCTTGCATCCATGCCCCTTAAACCTTTCTCGACAGACCCATGTCTTATGCTTCCCGACATTCCGTCTCATGTAAGGCGACCCACACTCGCTACAGTAAATCTTCCCGTAGAGGAAATGGCTGCGTCCGGGATTGAACTGAACTGCCGCTTCCTGCCGTTCCTGAAGCTTCTTTTCGACCTCTTCCCAAGTGCTCCGGTCGATAATGCCTTGATGACCACCTGATACAAAGTAGCTCTCGTAGGACAGCGTCGGGTCTGGCTTCTTTGTCAGGAAGTTCTTCGGCGGCTGCTTCTGCAATTGCTTATCCCCTACATAGGCTTCGTTATGGAGAATGTAGTTGATTTCTGATTTAAGGAGCTTGCCTTTCTTTCCTTGTGCCCGCTGGTATTCCCCGACCTTATCCGCTATCTCCGTGTAAGATGCACCGTCAAGGAACATCTGGTAGATCATCCGGATTATTTCTGCATCTTCGTTCGGAACACCGTCCAAGTCGTAGCCAAGAATCCGACCCAGCTTGTATTCTCCCTTTTTCTGCCGCTTTACCGTGCTCCACCGCATGTTCTGGGAGATGGACTCGCTTTCACTTTGGGCGATGCTACTCATAAGACCGAAGATCACGAAGGATGACGGATCGGCAGTATTCACACCTTCCTTTTCGAAGATGATGTTCACACCGTTGCCGTGAAGAAGCTCGGCGTATCGCTGGCAATCGACAACGTTTCGACTGAACCGGGAGATGCTTTTCACCAAGATCAAGTCAACCTTCCCATCGAGCGCATCCTTTACCATTCGCTGGAATTCCGGCCTTATCCCTGCCTTGGTGCCGCTGATGCCTTTGTCGGCATAGATCCCGGCGAACTCCCAGTCAGGGTTTGATTTGATGTAGGAAGTATAGTAGGAAACTTGCGTCTCGTAACTGTCCTCCTGTTCCGAATGATTGGTGCTCACACGGCAATATGCCGCGACTTTTGTTTTTCGTCGTTCTCGTTTGGACTGCTTGTAAATAACCTGCAATTGTTTTTCTCCTTTCTCCGGCCATATACACCTTCAGAACCGTTCTTTC
>CAYYEB010000128.1:2873-4330 GCA_964470725.1 uncultured Lachnospiraceae bacterium
AAAAAAGGAAGAGGCCGTCACACCTCTTCCGCAAGTTTCATGACCCGTTTTCTGTATGAGCTGTTCTGATCCATGTTCCAGAGAACCTCCGGATCTTCTTTTTTCAGGTCTACGCCAGTCGGCACCGTGGTCTCCATTCCGAATTTCCAATGCACCGTCAGCGTCGCCGATTCGCGATCGATGTGTTCGCCGAAGGTGATTTTATCGATAATCCGGTCAACCCAGTAATATTCGATGCTTTTGAAATTCTTCGGATTCGCCCGGTAGAAAAGGAAGTCTTTAGCGGCCTGTGCCTTCGGATCAAGACTGTCCGTCTTTTCTGTAATACTCTTTTCAGGATCGGCCGCAATTTCTGTGTCGGCGGTCGAAGCCGCGTCATACCCTTCTTTCACAATCTTCGCCACCTCTTTGGTGTCCACACTTCTGTAAGCTTCCAAGACTGCCAGCTCAACATGCTCGCTGTAGATCAGGAATGGATCCTCTTCACACCGCCATGCATGATGCTGACCTCGTGCAATGACTTTCTGCTGGATCATCGGCTTCCCGCAGTAAGGGCAGATGATCTTTTTTCCGAATGGGTAATCATCATGTCCGGTCTTCCTGCTGCTTCGCATCATCCTGATGTCGTTACACCGCTTGAACTGTTCCTTACTCACAATCGGCGTGTGGTGATTCTTCAGCAGGTACTTCTGAAATTCGCCTTCATTAAGGACCGTCTTGTGTGTCAGATGGCTCTCTGTATAGGTCTTTTGCAGGATAATATCACCGGAATATTTCTCATTAAGGAGCACCTGCCGTACCCGGTTCGGGTCCCATTCTTTCTTGCCGTTCGGCGCAGGAATTTTCTTCTTTTTCAGGATCTCGCAAATATTTACAATCGAGTTTCCACATTCATAAAGGTTAAAAATCTGCCGGACCACATAGGCTTCCGGCTCGACGATGATGTAGGTCTCTCCTGTTTCTTCATCCCGCTTGTAACCGTAGAGGTTGCACCAGCGATCCTTGCCTTCTTCGAATTTCTTTGCAATGCTCCACTTGGTGTTGGAAGAAATGCTCCGGCTCTCTTCCTGTGCAAATGCGGAAAGAATGGTCAGGTACATCTCCGATGCGGATGTTCCGGTGTCTATGTTCTCTTTTTCGAACAGGATGGTCACACCGCGTTCCTTCAGATGCCGGACGCAGTTCACACAGTCGATGGTGTTTCGGGCAAATCGGGAAATGGATTTCGTCAAAATCCGGTCGATCTTCCCTTCCTCCGCATCTTCCATCATCTGCATGAAACCGGGACGCTTCGACATGATCGTTCCGGAAATGCCGTCATCTGTATAAACTCCTGCATACTCCCATGCCGGATTCGAAAGGATCCTCTCCTGATAGGTCGTCACCTGCGTGTCGAAGCTGACCTGCTGCTCATCGGTGTCGGTACTCACACGGCAGTAAGCTGCGACCTTCGGTCG
>CAYYEB010000128.1:4430-5708 GCA_964470725.1 uncultured Lachnospiraceae bacterium
TTCTCAAAATTCTCTTTGCTGACCAGAGCTTCATGATGCCCTTCCAAAATGTATTGTCCTTTCTGACCGGTATTCTTCACTGTTTTCTTGCCCTTCTCCGGGTCGATGATCGTCACATATTGGTCGCTGATGTAGGACCCAGTGTAATTCGGATTCTCAAGGATGTGGCGAATAGCGCTGCTATCCCAGTGCCTTTCACTTCCCTCCTCTTCTTCCATCTGGTCGAGGGATGCGGCGATCTCCTTGTAGGTGCATCCTTGGATCGTCATCTCGAAGATCTTCTTTACACGTCTTGCTTCCCGGTAGTTGATCCGCCAGACGTAAGTGCCTTTCTGCATGAGGTAGCCATAAGACGGCCTTGTGTAAGGCTTCCCCTTCTTCAGGCTTTCGATTCGGCTCCACTGCAAGTTGGTTGAAATGCTGCGGCTTTCTTCCTGTGCAATCGTCGCCAGAATGCTGAAGAGAAGTTCCGATTTCTCATCACCGCTATCCAGTGACTCCTTCTCGAAGATCACACGGATGCCGAGTTTTTTTAGTTCCCGGAGCGTTTCCAGCACATCTGCCACATCCCTTCCGAACCGGGAAATGGACTTTGTGTAGATGATGTCGATCTTGTGTTTCCGGCAGTCCTCCAGCATTCGGATAAAATTCGTTCTTCCGTGGATATCCCTTCCAGACGCCTGATCGCCGTAAATCCCCGCCAGTGTCAGGTTCGGATTGTCGTTGATCATCCTTCTAAAGTAGTCCATCTGCGTCTCCAGTGAATGTTCCTGTATTTCCAATGTCGTGGAGACTCTGGCGTAGGCCGCTGCCCGTAAGGTCTTATGCGTTGCCTTTCCCATCCGTACTCCCAGACTTGTAACTGTTGCCATGTGGATTCCTCCCTTCTTGTTATTTACACTCCCCTGCCTTGTTCTTTCACATTCTCGCTTCTGAAAAAAGCAGGTCCCTTTTTCAAGGTAGTCACATGATTGCTCTGTGTGCCGACGATAGCAACGAATTGTTTGACCATAAATCGGAGAATTACCGGCAAAATGCCGACCTCATAATTGTTCAATAAGACCCCCTGCTCTTCATAAAGGAAATGTACGAAGGCAAAAAAAAATAGAGCAGAAGCATTATGCCTCTGCCCTAAGAAAAAAATTCTAAGTATTCTCCATTGATCACATCGTCTGTTTCAGTGGTTCAGGATCATCGAATTGTTTTAATTTTTCTTCAAGCTGATCCCAGTCTTCAAATTCATCTGGTTTCTCATATTTTTCCTTGGTGTAATCGCCG
>CAYYEB010000129.1:0-5694 GCA_964470725.1 uncultured Lachnospiraceae bacterium
AGGTGTCCGTATGTACAGGGATCAAACGTTCCCGGATACACTGCGTTCGTCATGTCCTTCTTTCCTCCTCAGGAAGATATGTTCGCTGTGAGTATAAACTCTTTCCTTGAACTTTTCAAACCCGAATGCGTCAAGATAAGAAAAATCAGTACCCGGTCTTGCCTCTACAACTACAATGCCATCTTCCGCAATCAGATCCATTGCCCCGGACAAAATCCCAAGTGTTTCCTTTTCCAGTCCATGCTCGAACGGAGGATCCATAAAAATGACATCAAAAGGTTCTCCTCCGACAAGACGAGGCACAACGGCCTGCACATCTCCCCGCAGAAGTTTTGCATTTTTTTCCAAATGCGTAAATTCCAGATTCTCCAGGATAAGTTCCTGTGACGCTCTGGCTTTCTCTACAAAGATAACTTCGCTTGCGCCACGGCTCAGCGCTTCTATACCAATTGATCCGGATCCGGCATACAGATCCAGGAATCTGCCGCCCGGAATCCATGGTTGAATGATATTGAAGAGGGTTTCCTTCGTGCGGTCCGTAGTAGGGCGAACATCCATTCCCTTTACCGTACGCAATGGCATAGATCTTGCGGTCCCCGCAATCACTCTCATATGTCGTCACTCCTCATTCCGATTCTCCAGTCGAGATCTCCTCGCCCAAGTCCCAGAATCAGCATTTCAGCCGTCGCAATATTCGTTGCAATCGGGATTGTATTCTGATCACACGCTGTCACAATGGTCTTCAGATCCGGATCATTCGGTTCGATCATCTCCGGATTGTAGAAGAAAATCACCATGTCCATTGCACCGCGCTGTATCATTTCCGTAAACTGTTTATCTCCGCCAAGAGATCCGGGAAGGAATTTATGAACGTGCAGGGATGTCACTTCCTCGATTCTTCTGCCTGTTGTCCCGGTTGCGTAAATATCATGACGGGACAGGATTCCTTTATACGCGATGCAGAAATCTTCTATCAATGTGCGTTTGCTGTTGTGTGCTATAATGCCTATATTCATACCTGCCTCCGTTACTTCTTCTTTTCGTAGACATTAACTAAATAAATCGTATCCTAATGCGTCTTTTAATGCAATTTTACCATAGTCGATTCAGTAAGTATACAAATATTTTTAGAGTACAAGAATTTTTTCGTTCTTTTTCTGATATGCATCAAGTTCCTTCTTTAAAAGTCTGTGCTCATCTTCTATTAACGCCGGGTCATCCTGCATGATCGAAGTCACGGTATTCCCCGCCAGAACAAGCATATCACGGTCCCGGGTCAGGTCTGCAATCTGAAACAGAACATCTCCGCTCTGCCGGACTCCAAGCAGATCTCCCGGTCCTCTCAGCTCCAGATCCTTTTCCGCAATTTCAAATCCGTTATTGGAATTCTGAAGTATTTCAAGCCTTTTCTTTGTCTCTGTTGAGGCTTCTCCGGTCATGAAAATGCAGTAAGACTGATATTTTCCTCTTCCGACTCTACCTCTCAGCTGATGGAGTGTGGCAAGACCGAAGCGTTCCGCATTTTCAATCAGCATCACAGTTGCATTCGGCACATCGACTCCCACCTCCACAACCGTGGTTGATACCAAAATCCGGATTTTTCCGGACACAAAATCCTCCATGACCTTTTCTTTTTCTTCATCTTTCAGTCTTCCGTGCAGTAGGCCGATTTCATAATCCGGAAATGCCCTTCTAAACGTGTTCCGCTCATCAATGACATTGGCCACGGGAAATTCATCATTGCTTTCTATCATCGGGCAGATGACATAGGCCTGGCGCCCCTCCGCCACCTGTTTGCGGATAAATTCCATGGAAGTTTTGCGATACCTTTCATCCACCACGGCATTTTTTATCGGAAGTCTTTGGGCCGGCAGTTCATCGATCACAGAGATATCCAGATCTCCATAGAAGATCACGGCCAGCGTACGCGGAATCGGTGTAGCACTCATCACGAGAGTATGCGGAAGAGATCCCTTTTCCATCAGAGCTTCTCTTTGCCGAACGCCGAATCTGTGCTGCTCATCAGTGATGACAAGAGCCAGATCTTTATAATCCACTCCTTTCTGAAAGAGTGCATGTGTCCCGACGATGACATTCGCTTCCCCTGAAGCAATGTCTGCCAGAATCTTTTTTCTGTCCGCCTGGGATGTTGCACCCGTCAGAAGGACAGGACGTATCTGAGCAAGTCCCTGTGTTTCCTTTAGCTGCAGCAGTTTTTCATAATGCTGCTTCGCCAGAACCCCTGTCGGTGCCATCATGGCACTCTGATATCCGTTTTCGGCCGTCATCAGCATGGCCAAAAATGCCACAATCGTCTTTCCCGATCCGACATCTCCCTGTACCAAACGGGACATCGGGTACTCTCCCGCCAGATCCTGTTCTATTTCATGCCATACACGCGTCTGTGCTCCCGTAAGCCTGAAGGGAAGTGCACTGATTAATTCCTCTGTGGACCAGACCTTCTTCATCGGATAATTCGTCTTCTGTTCGGCGGAGGATTCCTTCAACTTCCGCATTGATAGAAGAAAGAGAAAGAACTCGTCAAAAGACAGGCGTTTCCTTGCCCGTTCCAGATCCTCTTCCGTATCCGGAAAATGAATATGGTTGATCGCCCAGGTCTCATCTGCAAGGCCATTTAAGCGGATCATTGTCTCCGGAAGATATTCATTTGTCAGCGGAAATACTTTCAGACATTCACGAACTGCCCTTGAGACTGTTTTTACGGAAAGACCTTTTGTCACGCCATAGACCGGAAGAAGTCTGTTCTCTTTTTCCTGATACTGTGCAGGGGAATAGATTTCCGGATGTTCCAGAATTTTATGTCCCTTCCGCTCCGCAACCGTTCCCCGAAATACATACGAGGTGCCCGGATGCAGCACATTTCGAAGATACGGAGCATTGTACCAGTTGAGCTGTATTCTTCCGGTCGGGTCTGAAATTTCGGCTGTCAAAAACGATTTCGCGCCGTATTCACGCATCGCAACCCGGCCGGTAATGATTCCCTGCACTGCACACTTAGTACCGGGTTCAGCTGCCCCCACTGCCACAGGAGGATTAAATTTGTCATAGTGAATCGGATAATATCGGATCAGATCTTCCGGCGTGTAAACTCCGATCTTCTGAAAGAGCATTTCTGTCTTCGGGCCGATTCCCTTAATATCGGTCAGTTTCATATAAAGTCTCCATAAAAAACAAAGACCGTACCGGCACATCCCGATACGGTTTTTCTTATACAACTGCCGGAGCAGATCTTTTTTGTGAAAAATCCGCCCCGCTGTTTTTCAAGTATATTCATCAGCTGCAGTTTCAGACTATTAAATCATCATCCTTACTCTACCGAGAGAACACAATAGTAAATCGGCTGTCCGCCATACTCCGTTTCAACATCGATTTCAGGGAATTTCGCCTCAACCCTGGATGCCAGATCATCGGTGTCTTCCTGGGAGAAGTCCTTACCGTTATAGATGCTTATGAGTTCAGTATCATCATCCACAAGTTTTTCAAGCATCTGAACCGTGACTTCTTTCACATCTTTTCCAACCGCAAGAATACCGTCGTCGCCAATGCCCATGATGTCACCTGATTTGATCTCTTTCCCATCGATCTTTGTATCACGGACCGCATAAGTCACTTCTCCGGTCTTGACATTCTGGATTTCTTCCTTCATGCTTTCGAAATTTTCTTCCACACTGCGGTCCGGAATGTAATTGACCATTGCCGTGATTCCCTGAGGAACATTTTTTGTCGGAACTACAATCACCTTGCAGTCCTCTACAAGCTGCTGCGCCTGGTTGGCCGCAAGAATGACATTTTTATTATTCGGAAGAATAAATACATTTTCCGCATGTACCTTTTTGATCGCATCAAGCATATCTTCGGTACTCGGATTCATTGTCTGCCCGCCTTCAATCAGATAATCAACCCCAAGACCGCGGAAAATCTCACTCATGCCGTCTCCGATCGTCACGGAGATAAATGCAACTTTCTTGCGTTCCGCCTTTGCGGCATTCTCCTCAGCTTCCTTCTTCAGAGCCTCTGCCTTTTCGCTTTCCTTAAAAAGCTTTTCTCTGTGTTCTACGCGCATGTTGTCAACTTTCATGTTGATGAGCGAACCGTATTCCAGGCCCTTTTCAAAGGCGAGACCAGGATGATTCGTATGTACATGAATCTTTACGATATCATCATCCGCCACAAGAACCAGACTGTCGCCAATCGAGGTCAGATAGCTTTTCAGTTTTTTCTCTTCCGATTCAGGGAACGGTTTTTCAAGCTGAATAATGAATTCCGTACAATAACCGTATTTAATATGATCTGTACTGATTTCCTTGTGCCCCTCCGGAATCTCCTCCGTATGTTTTACCGGTGTCTTCGGAGCTTCAAAAGTCAGATCCAGTTCCTTCCCGTTGAATGCGTCAACCGCACCTTCAACAACAGCCATAAGACCCTGTCCGCCGGAATCTACGACACCGGCCTCTTTCAGGACAGGGAGCATTTCCGGTGTTTTCTGAAGTGTTGCATTTCCTTCTTTGACGATCTCATCAAAGAAAGACTTCATATCCTTAGCATCAGGTGCAATTTCGGCCGCCTTTTCCGCCATGGAACGCGCCACCGTCAGAATTGTGCCTTCCTTCGGCTTCATGACAGCCTTGTATGCTGTATCCACAGCTCTTTGCATTCCCTGGGCAATCAGTTCAATATCAAGTTCGTTGTGATCCCTGATCGTTTTCGTAAATCCGCGAAGAAGCTGAGAAAGGATGACCCCCGAGTTTCCTCTGGCTCCACGCAGCGATCCGCTGGAAATAGCCTTCGCGTACTCGTCGATCGTTCCATTCATGATCTCATTGACTGCACTGGCCGCAGACATGATGGTAAGTGTCATATTTGTTCCGGTATCTCCGTCCGGTACCGGGAACACATTCAGCTCATTGATCCAGTTCTTTTTCAATTCCAGATTCTTCGCACCTGTCAGGAACATTTTGCGAAGCATTGACGCATCTATTGTATTCATCCTAACTTTATTTCCCCTCTTAAGTATCAGTCAATCACGCGAATGCCCTCGACGAGCACATCTATATGTTCGATCGAAATTCCGGTAAACTGTTCTACTTTATATTTTACCGCCTCGATCAGATTGTCCGACACTGTCAGGATGCTGACACCATAGGCAACAATGCAATGGATTGTCAGGGCAATTTTATTGTTTTCTATTTTCACATTGATTCCATACTTCAGGCTGTCTTTTTTCAACAGGTGAACCAGGCCGTCCTTCATACTATAGGCCGCCATACCGACGATTCCAAAGCATCCGACAGCAACGCTTCCGGTATAGGTCGCGATCACATCCGGATCGACGCTGATATCGCCGTATTCGGAGCTCAGATGTCCTCTCATACTCATAGTCCTCCGTAAAGATTCATTTAACTTTTCCTATTATAACCTTTTTACAGTTGATTGCAAAGATTCTTTTGCACAGCAAAGAAGGAGCCCCCAACAAGGGACTCCTTCATCTTTTCATCAGAACATAATGTATCATGCACGTTCCACTTTGCCGGATTTCAGGCACTGTGCGCAAACATATGCATGCTGCGGAACTCCATTCACTTTGATCTTCACTCTCTTGATATTGGATTTCCACATTCTGTTGGATCTTCTATGAGAATGGCTCACATTGTTGCCAAAATGAGCACCTTTTCC
>CAYYEB010000130.1:0-5634 GCA_964470725.1 uncultured Lachnospiraceae bacterium
AGTTTCTTTCTCCGGTTTCTTCTTTGTATCTTTCTCTTTTATTTCCTTATCATTCTCCATGAACTGCTGTTCCTTTCCAGATTATTTGACTTCCGGAACCCGGCCTTCAAATGCAAGTCCGTACGACCTGCAGACCTTCTTCATATCCCCTGGAAGAGGGGCCATAATACTTTTGCCGGAAAGATAGGAAAAATCCCCCCGCACATCCGGAAACGTCACCCGCCAGGCGTGAAGCATCTGCCGGTGTACTCCGCATTTTCTTTGAAGTTCTTCATTTACCTGACGGCTGCCATATTTCGGGTCCCCCAGAATAGGATGCTGAAGATAGGACAGGTGTGCACGAATCTGATGTGTCTTTCCCGTGATAAGGTGTACACGGACAAGTGTTGCATCCGCTCCCTGTGATACGGGATAAAATCCGGTCTTCATGATTCCTCTGCCGGTCCCCGGCTCGTCGTACAGTCTCACGCGGTTACTTCTTTCGTCCTTTTCGAAATATACTATCTGTTCCATAGTATGTGACAAAATTCCCGACGTAATGGCGAGATATTCCTTACGGACGTCTCTTGTACGAAGTATCTCAGACAAAAACTGAAGTCCCCGAAGAGATGTGCCGCAGAGAACGATACCGCTGGTATTGCGGTCAAGCCGATTGACCGGTGCCGGTCGGAAGGCTCTAAGATCTCCATCTGTCAGCTTTCCTTCGTCCAGGAGCTGTGCCACCAAAAGTTCCGCCAGCGATTCTCTGTTCGTTCTGTCTGTCTGACAGAGCATCCCCGCAGGTTTATTGACCACTGCTATATCCTCATCCTCATAAAGAATCTTCAGGGCGGATGTGTGATGTACAGTCTTTCTCTTCTGAAACTTTGTGATTGTGTCATCGCTTAAATAAAGTGAGACTTCATCGTTCTCAACGAGCATTTCCCGTCCGGTGGCTTTCTTTTTATTTAAGGTGATGTTCTTTTTTCGAAGCATCTTATAAATAAAACTTCCCGGAGCTTCATCTAAGTATTTTCGAAGGAATTTATCCAGGCGCTGCCCGGCCTCATTTTTCTGAATTTTAAGTTCTTTCATAATGAAATATGCAGCGCGGCGTCACGGATCATATCCTCGCGGTCATAGCCCGGATAACGTTCATCCGGCGTAAAAGGAATTCCCTTACGCAGTTCTTCGGCGTGCTCATTTAACGTATCCAGACGATCCGTAAAATGCTTTACATCTCCCAGCATGTGTACGGAAACCTTATATCCCGCGGAACGAAGCATCTTCTGCAGATGCTCCTGCGCAAATTTAATATCCGTTTTCTTATCAGTGACAAGACCTACGACTTCATTGCCACAGAATACGACACAATCCACGAGCGCATTTTTCTTTTCACTTGTCAGATAGAGTTCATATGCAAATGTCAAAGTTCCGATATGCGGATCAATCGCCTCATATTCCTCCTTCGGAATGGACTTCCGCATCAGCATCATGATCATCCCGACCGTCGACATGGCTGCAGGAATCACACATACCATTGCCACGACCGTCAGGATATTATTTCGCGTATCTGTAAGCATGAGGCCCACAAGCAAAAGACAGAGGGGAATCGCATAAAAAATAATCGTCATCAGGATTCTCCGCTTCTTTTCCGCATCAAAATATCCATACAATCCCTTTTTGGATTTGAACATCTCTCACCTCTTTGTGTAGATTAGACTTTTTTCAAGTACAGTGATAAAGTCCGATTGGTATTCTATCATAAAACAAAAATCAGAAACAGGCAACGTCAGGTTTGTATTCTCCATCCCGGATTTCTCATGTTTTTCAAAAGACTTCTGTTTCTTTTTCCAAATCCCAGCGGCCATCCATTGACACAGACAAGAGTCAGATCCTTTTTCGGGAGTTCTTCCAAAGACGGTTGCCTTCTGTTTTTTCCATGTGCATTGCCGTATTTTCCGGCTCTGTTATCTCCGTGGTCAGAGCCTTTTTTCTTTTTTTTCCTGTCTTTATTATTCCATATGGTCTCCGAATCAGAAAGTTCGATCGTCTCGCCCTTCAGGTATTTCCGTATTCTTTCATCCCCTGCTGAAAGATCAAGAACATCCGGCCAGGACGCTTTGTTCAGTGACATGGCATAAGCCTGGGAAGGAACAAGAAAACCGTTTTTTATCGTTCCGATGTGAAGTCCCGTCATAAGGTAATGAAGTCCTCTCTCGGGTTTCGTTCCCCCTGGAAGCAGATAAACTTCCTCTTCCCTCATCCAGAGCGTCTTTTCATGCAGAACATTCGCTACAGATTGCTTTGCCGTCTCCTGTTCTTGCGTGATACCGGAATCCGGACCCTTCTTTTTCAAAAGAGCCATAAACTGTCCCTCGCCCCGAATTTTGTGCGGATAGAGACGAACATACGGCCCAGGAGCACCGGTTGCATCTTTTAATCTTTCAAATCCATCGACCTTTGGCAGAGGCACCGGCTCCATATCGGAATGTTTTTTAAGAAATTCCGATATCCGGTCTTCATCTTCCGCCTTTGAGAACGTGCAGGTTGAATACATCAGCATGCCTCCGGGCGCAAGCATATGATATGCCCCATTCAGAATTTCTCTTTGAATCGGTGCATAATATTCAGGGCCCCGCTCTTCCCAGTGCCGCATCATAGCAGGCTGCACACGAAACATTCCTTCCCCGGAGCATGGTGCATCCACAAGGATCTTCTGAAAATATTCCGGGTAAAAACCCGAAAGAGTTTTCGGCTCCTCAGCGGTCACATATGCATTGGCCGCTCCCGCCATTTCCAGATTTTTCTTTAGCGCCTTTGCACGGCTTCCGGATATGTCATTGGAAAAAAGGACTCCTGTTCCATGAAGTTTTGACAGAAGTTCCGTCGACTTTCCGCCGGGTGCGGCGCAAAGATCCAGCACCCGGTCACCTTCTTCCACCGGAAGATATTCCGCCGGAGACATCGCAGCCGGTTCCTGAATATAATAGAGGCCGGCCTGATAGAATTCAGTTTCCGCCGCATCAAAACCATTCGGAATGAAAAAGCCATTATGAATCCAGGGTATTTTTTCAAGTTCCGGAAAACCGGATGTCTTCCAGAGATTCAGAAAACTTTCCACTGTGATTTTATTTTCATTGACACGAAGTCCCTTGTACGAAGAAGAGCGAAAGCTATTCAGATAGTCCGAATAGCCTTCGCCCAGAAGTTCCTTCATCTCTTTTGCATATGCAATGGGTAATTCCAAAACTCACCTCTTAATTGACTGACTGTGCTCCCGAGCCTTCTGCCAGAATGTCAAGCTGCTTGCTGAAACGCTCGAGTTTATCAAGATCATGAAGCTTATAGATTCGGTAAAACTCATCCTGAATCTTCGCAACCTCACGCTTATTTTCCTTAGCATAAAGGTTTTCAATATTCCGAAGAATATCCTGTACAAGATTTGTCTGAATCCGGCTGTCGATCTGAGCATCCATAATTTCAGAACGGACCTCGGACATTTCTTCATCGAGAAGCACAATGGCATCTGCCGCCCTGTGAAGCTGCGTCTCCACATGTTTCGGAAGAACACCCTTATATTTGTATTGCAGAGAATGTTCCGTCGTAGCCCAAAAGTTCATCGCCATTGTGCGGATCTGAATTTCGACCTGCAGTCTCTTCGGGCCATTGATTGTCTGCACAGTATACCACACGATCAGATGAAAGCTCCGATAGCCGCTCTTCTTTTTATTCGTCAGATAATCTTTTTTACTGCGAACCTGCATATCCGTTCGCTTGTAGATCAGATTCGCCACAATCTGGATATCTTCCACAAATTGTGTGATGATCCGTATTCCGGCAATGTCCTCTACTTCTTCCTCCAGATCCTCAAAGTCAATGCCTTTTCGCTGCATTTTCTCAAGGATGCTGCTGACCGATTTCACACGTCCGGTCACGCTTTCGATTGGCGAATATAGATTTCTTCTCGAGAATTCCTCTTTTGTATTATTGAATTTCGTCAGAAGCTCGGAAACTGCCTGATCATACGGGTCAAGCAGTTCCTTCCAAAGTTGTATATCCATTTACTTTACTTGAGTTCCGAAAGAACCTTCAGCAAAAACTTCCATGAGCGCTCCACAGAGGGAATTGAAAGCTTTTCATTATAAGTGTGAATATCAAGCATATCCGGTCCGATGGATACTGCGTCAAGTCCCGGGATCCTCTCATAGAAAAGACCGCATTCAAGGCCTGCATGAATCACATTGACGACCGGTTCCTCACCGAACATATCCTTGTAGGTTGCCACCATCGTATCACGAAGCGGTGAATCCGCACGATACTCCCATGCCGGATACGCTCCAACAAAACGAACCTTTCCGCCAACCCAGTCGGCAAGAGAAGTGTACTCATCTTCCAGAGCCTTCTGTGCAGGATACACGGAACTGCGAATGGAGGAAATGCATGCGAATTCCTTCTCGCCTGTGCGAATTGCTCCGAGGTTTGAAGACGTTTCCACCAGTCCTTCCACTTCACCGCTCATCTTGCGGATTCCGTAGGGGCTGTGCATCAGGAGGAAGATCACTTTATCCGTGCTGTTCGGCACCATGACCTCTACCTTATGGACGGTTCCCTTTGTCGTAGAAATCTTAATGCCCTCATCAATTCCCTTAAACTCGCTTAAAAGATCCGCATTGTATTTCTCGGAAAATGTCACAAGAAGAGGATAATCCTCCTCATCGATCAGGAGCTGTGCCTTTGCCTCATTCGGGATGGCGTTGTCCTTCTCGCCGCCGGAAACGGACACCAGTGAAAATGCAACTTTATCTTCCAGGGCATAGAGATATCTGCCAAGCAGCTTGTCCGCATTTGCTCTGTACTTGTCGATCATCTGGCCGGAATGCCCGCCGAGGAGTCCCGAAATTTCCACCACAACCGGCAGACCTCTCTGAACCGTTCTCTGGATCGGAAGTGTGCACTCTACACGGCAGCCGCCTGCGCAGCCACAGGTGAAAATGCCTTCTGCCTCCGAATCCATATTGATCATCCGTCTGCCCTTGAGCTTTGAGCAGTCAAATGCATTGGCACCGAGGAGTCCGATCTCCTCGTCTGTCGTAATCACGCATTCAAGAGCCGGGTGTGCATAGGAATCGTCATCTAGGAGCGCCAGCATATATGCGACTGCGATTCCATCGTCTCCGCCAAGAGTTGTGTCCTTTGCGGTTACGTAATCTCCATCAATTTCAAGTTCCAGAGGATCCTTTGTAAAGTCATGTTTACTGTCCTTTGTCTTCTGCGCTACCATGTCCATGTGGCCCTGCAGAATAACAGGCTCGGCGTCTTCATAGCCTTCCGATGCAGGGCCGTAAATTACAACATTGCCGTAGTCATCCCGGCTGTACTCATAATCTCTTTCCTTTGCAAAATCCACCAGCCAGTCTGATACCGCCGCTGTATTTCCCGATCCTCTCGGAATCTTCTCCAGTTCCTCAAAATATTTCCAGACATCCGCCGGATTCAAGCCTTCGAGCACACTCATACTCTCTGCCTCCTTTTTTCCTTATGAAATAAAGAAAGGGATATTCATCTTCTGAACATCCCTTTACCGAGTCTAAAAAATATGTATCAGTTTTCCTCGTCGTCGATATCGGAATCATAATCCTCGTCGAGATCATA
>CAYYEB010000131.1:0-5633 GCA_964470725.1 uncultured Lachnospiraceae bacterium
AAGAAGAATCGCAGAACGACTGATGAATCTGGATGTACACACGGATATCTATGTCGTAAGTCGGTACGGAGCGGAACTTCTGCCGGAAAGCGACCGGATGTCGGTTCATGTCGGGCGGCTTTCGATGCCGCAAATGCAGGAAATGCTTCTGGAGAAGCGGCCTGAGGTTGTCATTGACGCGACGCATCCGTATGCGGCAGAAGTTACGCGGAATCTCTGGCAGGCAGCGGAAAATGCCGGAGTCGGATATGTTCGGGTGGAACGTGATCTGGACAACCAGACGGAGCAGAACCGGTATACGGTTGTCGGATCGGCCGAAGAGGCTGCGGAGTTTCTCGAAAAGCAGAAGGGAAGAATCTTCCTTACCACAGGAATCAAGGAACTGTCGGTATTTACAAAGCACGAGGATCTGCTGGAACGGCTCTATGTGCGGGCACTTCCGAGCGAACAGGCAGCTATGATCTGTGAAAGAGAGAAAATTGAGCCTTCACATCGGATCCTTATGCAGGGACCGTTCAGCGAAGATTTAAATGAGGCGATGTTCCGAAGCAGCCGCGCCGACTGGCTCGTGACAAAAAATTCAGGAAAGGCCGGAGGATTCCCGGAGAAATGCGAGGCGGCCTTAAGTCTTGGTATGGGCATTCTGGTGATCGGAAAGCCGGAGGAAGCATTGCCTCACAATGCCGAGGTTTTGAGCCTTTCCGAAACGCTTCGGATGATCGATCTGAAGTTTCAGAAAACGGACAGTCCGCTCTACCCCGGTGAACGGGATATGTATCTTGTGAGCATGGGGCCGGGAAATCCGAATCTGGTTTCGCCTCGGGCAAAGTCGGTTATTTTGCTTTCCGATGTTCTGATCGGCTCAAAACGAATGGTCGATCTGGCGATGGGGCTTGTGAGAAAAGAAGGATTTTCGGTCAAGCCGTTTTTCGCCAGTTTTGATAAAAACGATATTGCAGAATTTCTGCAGGATCATCCGGAATATGAAAATATCGCATTTTTATATTCGGGAGATATCCGTGTGTATTCGGGAGCACAGTCGATCACGGAGATCTTTCGTCCGAATGACAGGGTGCATCGCATTTACGGCATGTCTTCTGTCGACTATATGGCGGAAAAATGCGGAATTCCGAGAGAAAAAATCCAGCTTGTGAGTGTCCACGGAAGAAATACGGATGTGAGGCCGGAAATAGAGTCTCACCGCTATGTGATGGTTCTGCTGGGAGGAAGTGATTCACTGCATACGGTCTGTCGGGAACTTGCGGATGATCCGTCTTTGCGGAAAATCCACATGACGCTTGGAGAATGTCTTTCCTACCCGGAGGAGAAGTTTACCTATGGGACGCCGGAGGACTTTCTGAATGCGGAAATCAATTCTCTTTCAGTTGTTCTTTTCGATAATCTCACGGCAGATAAAACGGAAGGCGTGCAGATCCCGAGATTTATGGTTGCGGCTGTAAAAAGCGGGGGAGGAAAGACAACCGTCACCTGTGCGCTGATCCGCGCCATGCAGAACCGGGGAAGAAAGCCGGCTGTCTTTAAGTGCGGTCCGGATTATATCGATCCGATGTATCATGCAAAAACCCTGGGAGTTGAGACCGGAAATCTCGACAGCTTCTTTACGGAGCCGGCTATGCTTCGCAGAATTTTTGCGGATGAGTCGGCAAAATCGGATCTTTCGATCGTAGAAGGTGTCATGGGATATTACGACGGACTCGGCGGAACGACGGAGAAGGCGTCCTCCTGCGAAATCGCGGAGATTTTAAAGATCCCTGTGATCTTAGTCGTGGATGCAGGCGGCGTCAGCGTCTCCCTGGCAGCGGTGGTGGAGGGAATTCTGGAATTCCGAAAGCCCTCGCAGATTCAGGGACTCATTCTCAACCGGGTGTCGAGAAGTTTTTACCCGCGCATGAAGCAGATGCTGGAGACAGAGCTTGAAAAGAAGGGATACCGGATACCGGTTCTCGGTTATCTGCCGGAAAATAAGGTATTTGAAGTTCCGTCGAGACATCTGGGGCTTGTTTCCCCGGAGGAAACAAAAAACAGAAAGAGCTGGGCGGATCTTCTGGCGGCGCAGATTGAGGAGACGGTAAATCTTGATAAAATTGAGGAGATGGCAAGACATGCGCCGCGGATTCTGATTGAAGAAGGAACGAAAGCTGAAAAGGGATCACCGGTCAGGATCGCTGTTGCGAAGGATGAGGCATTTTCTTTCTATTACAGAGAAAATGCGGCGCTTTTGGAAAAGCTCGGGGCGGAGCTTGTATACTTCAGTCCGCTGCATGACGAACATTTTCCGCAAAATGTGAAGGGACTTATCCTCGGCGGTGGATATCCGGAACTTTTTTCGGAGGCATTGTGGAAAAACTCCCAGATGCGGAAGGAAATCTGCGAGGCAGTGACAGGAGGACTTCCGACGATTGCGGAATGCGGCGGTTACATGTATCTTCTGGAGAGGCTGCACGCAAAGAACGGAGTGACCCGGGAGATGTGCGGGGCCATTTCCGGAGAAGCCGTTGAAGTGGGACATCTGGTACGATTCGGATATTTTTCGGCAAGAACGAATCGGGACGGGCTGTTCGGACCGAAGGGCATGGAGCTGCGCGGTCATGAATTCCATTACTGGGACAGTTCGGAACTTGGAGACGGTCTGCACCTTAGAAAGCCGGAATCCGCAAAGGAGTGGAATGAAGGAATCTACACGGACACGATGGCCGCGGGATTTCCGCATTTCTACTATCCGGGATGCGTGGAGGCGATCCGGAATTTCCTGGATACGTGCAGGAAATTCGTGTAACTCCTCCAGGTGTCAGAATCAGAATATTCCACTGCGACACGTCCGGGATGGGATATTCTGATTTTTCGGCGGAGTAATTGAAAAGATATAAGAGAGAGGACTTCATGGAGCATATAAAACTGGAATATGTAGAGCCGAAGGATATTGAGGCCCGCAGCATGGAGCTGATTACAAAAGAACTTGGAGATGTGCAGCTCGATCCTGTGGAGGCGCCGGTGATTAAGCGGGTGATCCATACCACGGCGGACTTTGATTATGTGGAAAATCTGAAGTTTACACCGGGGGTTGTGGAGTTGTTCCGCAGGGCGATTCAAAGCGGAACGGATATTGTAACGGATACACAGATGGCGAAGGCCGGTATCAATAAGAAGAGACTGGCACAATATGGCGGGACGGTACACTGCTTTATGAGTGATCCGGACGTGGCGGAAGAGGCGAAGAAACGTCATATCACACGGGCGGAGGTCAGCATGGAGAAGGCTGCAAGACTGCCGAATCCGGTGATCTTTGCGATCGGCAACGCGCCGACAGCGCTCATACGTCTTCATGAACTGATGGGAGCCGGGGAGATTTCTCCGGTTGGAATCATCGGAGTGCCGGTCGGATTCGTCAATGTGGTGGAAGCGAAAGAGCTGATTCTTTCGGACCCGGTTCCGTCGATTGTGGCGAGAGGCCGAAAGGGTGGAAGCAATGTGGCCGCGGCGATCGTCAATGCGGTAGTATATGGAATAAAGCTGTAAAATGAAGTGTCATGCTCGCCGGGAGATAGTTTTTCTGACGGGCATTCGGATGCTGTTGACTTTACTGTAAATCGCGAGAGACATATGGAAAAGAGAAATATTCTGAATCATAAGATTTATCTGTATTTGACGGAGTTTTTTGCCGGCATGGCCGTGATGGCGGTGGAGCAGGGTGCAAGCAGACTTCTGGCTCCGTATTTCAGCTCGTCACAGATTGTCTGGACGATTATTATCGGAACGATTATGATCGCGATGGCGCTCGGCAACCTGTATGGCGGAAAGATGGCGGATAAGGATCCGGATCCGTCCAAGCTTTACAGAAGGATTATTATTGCGGCGGTGTGGATTGCGGCAATTCCGTTTCTCGGAAAATACGTAATTCTCGGCGTGGCAGGAGTGATGGTCATTGCGATCAATACGAATTTTCTGATCTGGGCCGGATTTCTGACATGCATGATTATTTTTGTATTTCCGCTGTTTTTACTCGGTACGGTGACGCCGTGTCTGACCAAGTATACGATGGATTCGCTGACGGATAACGCGAGTATTATCGGAAGGCTGAATGCCTGCAACACGATCGGTTCGATTCTAGGAACGTTTCTCCCGACGTTTGTGACGATTCCAGCTGCGGGTACGGCGATTACGTTTCTGATCTTTTCGGGTGTACTGCTGGTGCTCGGCCTTTTGTATTTTATTGTAAACGGAGGCGGAAAGAAGCTTGTTGCGGTGAGTACGGTGCTCTTCGTGGTCTGCAGCATTTTCGGAAATAATGACAGTTTTGCTTTCTGGGAAAAGGACCTGGCCTATGAAGGCGAGTCCATTTACAATTATCTGCAGGTCAGGGATGGAGATCGGGCGACGATTCTGTCGACAAATGTCCTTTTCGGCGTGCAGTCGATCCGCATGAAGCAGCAGAATCTGACCGGGATGTATTATGACTACGCGTTGGCGGCTCCGGTACTGGATGGGATGGAAAATACCAGCACAGATACCGGATCGGAAGGATACAATCAGACGGCTTCCGGGGAAAATACGGTGAAGAGGGGAGATGCTTTGGCCGGCTCAGGTGAAGCGGTTTCGTCACAGAAAACTGCAGGCGGACAGAACCAGAAGAAAAGTCTGCTGGTGCTCGGTATGGGAACGGGAACTTTTGCGCAGCAGACGCAGAAGTATTTTCCGAATGTAAATATTTCGGGAGTGGAGATTGACCAGAAGATCACGGATCTTGCGCATAAGTATTTTGATCTGCCGAAGAATATTCCCGTCACAACCTATGATGGCCGCGCGTATTTAAATGCGGATAAGAAGAAATATGATGTGATCATGGTGGATGCCTATCAGGACATTACCATTCCGTTTCAGATGAGTTCGAAGGAATTTTTCCGGCTTGTAAAGGAGCATTTAAAGCCGAACGGCGTCATGGTCGTAAATATGAATATGATTTCAAAGAGCAAGGGCGGCATCACGGAGGCCTTGTCCGATACGATATCCACACAGTTTCGGAACGTGTATACAGCGGATGTGGAGGGATCGACAAACCGGGAATTATTCGCCTTTAATGATGCGTCTTTGATGGACAAGCTGCCGGAGCGGATCGCGAATCTGGCGGATCCGGAGCTCCGCACGATGATGACGACCGTCTATGGAAAGATGACCCGCTGGAATCCGGGCAATCATGTCTTTACGGACGATAAGGCGCCGGTGGAGCTTCTCGGAATGGAGACGATTGATGATCTGATCAAGGATGAGATCGGGTACTATAAGGATGCGTTCAGGCAGGGAGGCATCAAGGGGCTGCTGGATGTACTTTGATGCAGGTTTTGCCTAAGGAGTCAGAACGTGAGATTGAACTCCCTGCGAAAACACGCTGCGCTTTGCTCATCTCGCTGCGAATCATTTGCACGGCCTTCGACCGCCATAGAAGCGTCGGCGGATCTCCGGCCGGCACGATTCTTGCGAGATTTCGTGCGCTTGCTAAGGATTTTCTGCAGGGAGTTCAATCTCACATTCTTCCGAGTATGGCATAAATAGTTGGAAAAAGTGCAGTATACGAATGTGAACCGGACAAAACTATCCCCCGGACGCGAATCCAAAAC
>CAYYEB010000132.1:0-4189 GCA_964470725.1 uncultured Lachnospiraceae bacterium
AGAAGCATGACGTAGCATTCGGAAGAGTCGTTACAAATACGAATCCGGTTGTGTCTTTCCTTTTGAGCTGGATTCTTCCGCTTGTCATCTTCTATTTGATCGGTGTGCTGTTCTCGCGGATGTTGCTCAAACGAATGGGCGGATCGAGCGGCGTTGGAGGCGGAAGCAATCCGATGATGTCGTTCGGCAAGAGCAATGCGAAAGTTTATGTCCCATCCACGACGTCGATTACGTTTAAGGATGTCGCAGGTGAGGAAGAAGCGAAAGCTCTTCTGCAGGAACTTGTGCAGTATCTGAAGGATCCGAAAAAGTATGCGGACATTGGTGCGAAGTGCCCGAAGGGTGCGCTTCTTGTAGGTCCTCCCGGAACCGGTAAAACACTTCTTGCCAAGGCTGTGGCAGGTGAAGCGAATGTACCGTTCTTCTCCATTGCGGGTTCCGAATTCGTGGAAATGTTCGTCGGTATGGGTGCTTCGAAAGTCCGTGATCTCTTTGATCAGGCCGAGAAAAATGCGCCATGTATCGTCTTCATCGACGAGATTGATACCATCGGTAAAAAGCGTGACGGTGCAAATGCAATCGGCGGAAATGATGAACGTGAGCAGACTCTTAACCAGCTGCTGACTGAGATGGACGGTTTCGATGCTTCCAAGGGTGTCATCATTCTTGGTGCAACCAACAGACCGGAAGTCCTCGACCCGGCTCTGCTTCGTCCGGGCCGTTTTGACCGTAGAATTCCGGTGGAACTGCCGGATCTGCAGGGACGTATCGATATTCTGAAGGTTCATGCAAAGAAAGTGAAAATGGCGGACAACATCGATTTCGGCGTCATCGCAAGAACCGCTGCCGGTACATCCGGTGCTGAACTTGCAAACATCGTAAATGAGGCCGCGCTTCGCGCAGTCCGTATGGGACGAAAATTCGTCACGCAGGAAGACCTGCAGGAATCTATCGAAGTTGTTATCGCCGGCTATCAGAAGAAGAGCCGTGTGCTTTCAACGAAGGAGAAACTGATCGTTTCCTATCATGAAATCGGTCACGCGATGGTCTCCGCATATCAGACCAATTCGGCTCCTGTGCAGAAGATCACGATTATTCCGAGAACCAATGGTGCGCTCGGTTATACGCTCCAGGTGGATGAGGGAGATAAGTATCTTCTGAGCAAGGAAGAGATGAAGGAAAGAATTGCAACTCTCTGCGGCGGACGTGCTGCCGAGGAGCTGATCTTCAACTCCATCACGACCGGTGCTTCGAATGATATCGAACAGGCAACGAAGACGGCGAGAGCAATGATCACCCAGTATGGTATGGATGACAATCTCGACATGGTGGCAATGTCCACGCAGACCAACCAGTATCTGGGCGGCGATACATCGCTTACCTGCTCACCGGATTATGCCAAGAAGATTGATGACGCAGTTGTCAGACTCGTCAAGCAGGAGCACAAGAAGGCCTATGATATCCTTTCAGAGCATAAGGATAAGCTTCATGAGCTTGCAAAGTACCTGTATGAGCATGAAACAATCACAGGTGAGGAGTTTATGAAGATCCTGACAAAGAAGCCGGAAGTGACAACGACGGCTGATGCGGAGCCGAAGCTGGAGGCATCCGACAATACACCGGCTGACGCACAGTGACTTAATTTACTTAAAATTGACGGGCCTCAAATCACGGCCTGTTGCTCCGGGACGCTTTCGCTCGCTCGTTCTCGCAGCAGTTCTAAATTCATGCTGCGCATTTCATTAAGAACTGGCGGAACTCGGACGCCCGGAGCAATCAGGCCATGATCTGAGGCCCTGTATAGTGTAGAAGTGAAGAATAGATCCCTTGACGAGAAGTTGAGGGATCTTTTTTGAGTAATTGCAGTTGTCCGGTGCGCATTCGAAAAAGCTCTGCAGTACTAAGACCTTCGAAGCAGAACTCTCTGCAGAAAATCCTTAGCAAGCGCACGAAATCTCACAAGAATCGTGCCGGCCGGAGATCCGCAAACGCTTCAATCGCGGTCGGAGGCCGTGCAGATGATTCGCAGTGAGATGAGTAAAGCGCAGCGTGTTTTCGCAGAGAGTTTCTGCTTCGGAGGTCGAGGATATTAGTATTTCACTGGAGTGCCTGCTTTCCCCTGATTTTCCCGACGATGATCGTGAGGATCGTCGTGACCAGCATATCCGGCAGCGTATTTCCAACCGGCGTGTTGACCCGCATAAGAATCCTGTAAAGAATGAAGCCGATGACCCAGATGATCAGATTCGTCCAGTCGATCTTCCGGTTCTCGGAGGACTTGTGCAGGAAGAAGTAATCCGCGATCATGACGGCGATCATCGGTGCAAAGACGGAACCGATGAAGTACAGGAAGTTCGTGATGTCATCCATCGGGAAAATGATGGCTGCAATGATACCGATGACAGTTGCGGCAACCGCGGCCCATTTGCCGTTGATTTTTCCGGATATGGATTCTGCGGAAATGCCGGCGCTCCATGCGTCAAGGAAGGTGGTCGTGACGGTGGAGAAGATGATGATCAGAAGACCGGCGATACCAAGTCCTGCACGCAGCATGATCTGACCGATGTCACCTGTTCCGGCATAGATCGATGCGCCCATTCCGATGATGAACATCCAGATACTGACGATGCTGTAGACAATCGTGCTTGCCCAGGCGGCTTTGGCCGGCTCTTTTGCTTCTCTTGTGTAGTCACTGATGACCGGAAGCCAGGAGAGCGGCATGGAAACCGCAAGCTCAACGGCGGCACCGAATGTCATGGAGTCATCTGCGGTGGCGGATGCGGCTCCTCCCGTGAAGATGACGCGGCAGAGGATAATGGTCAGGATGAAAAGGGCTGCCATTGCTACGGTGTTGATCTTGCCGAGATTGGTGATGCCGACAAGGATCCAGACTACGATAAGTCCTCCGATGACAAGGCACCAGATCCAGCGTCCTGACGGAAATGCGGCGGCAGCGGAGATGGCTCCGTCATAGATCATGATGGCCGTCCATCCGACGAGCTGAATGACGTTGAGGATGGCGAAGAACTGGCCGCCGTGCTCACCGAAGCTCATTTTTACGGTTTCCATGGAACTCTTCCGGACAGCCCCTCCGATCAGGCCCGCCAGAAGCAGCATCGCTCCTCCGATGAGATGACCGAGGAGGATTGCGGCAAGACCGCGCCGAAAGCCCAGTGAAGAGAAATAGGTGCCGGTCAGTATTTCCGCAAGAGAAACACCGGCGCCGAACCATATGAGTACATTTTCAAGAACTGAGGTGCGCTTTTCCATCAGAGTGCACCTCCTGCTTCGGAAGAAATATTTTCATTTTTCGAATCGTTATGAGCGCAGCGGAATTCCGGAGAAGCTTTTCCGTTTACGTCTTTGACAAATTCCCCTGTGAGATCAAACGCATGATTCATCGGACCGCTTCCCTTGCCGAGATCGAGCATGGCGGCAAGCGCACCGGAAATGTATGCCTTTGCGCGTTCCACTGCCGTGTCGAGATCAAATCCCTTGGCGAGATTGGATGCGATAGCGGAAGACAGCGTACAGCCGGTACCGTGTGTATTCGGATTGTTGATTCGTTTTCCGTTGAACCAGTGATAGGAGCCGTTTCTCCATAAGAGATCATTGGCATCATTTAAGTTGTGGCCGCCCTTGCACAGAACTGCGCAGTGGTAAGTATTGCTGACATATTCCGCAGCGGCGATCATGTCATCGGCGGAGGAAATCTTCTTTCCATAGAGGACTTCGGTTTCCGGAATATTCGGAGTGATGACTTCTGCAATCGGAAGAAGTTCTGTTTTCAGGGTTTCGATTGCGTCGTCACTGATGAGCTTGGCTCCGCTTGTCGCCACCATAACAGGGTCTACGACGATGTGCTCAGCCTTATAGAATTTCAGCCGTTCCACTATCGTTTTGATAAGATCTGAAGAAGAAACCATGCCGATCTTTACGGCATCCGGTCGGATATCCGTGAAAATTTCATCGATTTCCTGCTTGAGAAAGTCCGGAGTGGCGTTCATGATGCCGCTCACCCCTGTGGTGTTCTGCGCAGTCAGAGCAGTGATCGCACTCATGGCGAATACCCCGTTGCATGTCATTGTTTTCAGGTCGGCCTGAATACCGGCGCCTCCGCTGGAATCAGATCCGGCGATTGTTAATGCTGTGTACATAATAAAACCTCCTTTGGGTATTTTGCAGGTAC
>CAYYEB010000132.1:4289-5630 GCA_964470725.1 uncultured Lachnospiraceae bacterium
TTAAAAACTGTGCCTGCGATAGCATCTTTTATATAGCGGCAGAAGGTGGTGCCCCCAGTCTGTCGCTTTGAAAACTGCCTTTGGCAGATTTTCGACTTGTATGTAGTTGTTACTTTGCGAAAAACAGTCTCAGTTCGTCAAAATCAGCTGCATAATAATCAGCCTCGGCGCGAAGCGCCGCTTCGTCTTTCCGGCTTGCAGCGTCATAGATCGCGGCTGTCTGAAATCCAGCCCCTGAAGCGGAGCAAATGGCCTGCAGCAGATCTTCCACCACAAGAATCTCTGCCGGTGGAAGTCTGAGATACTCCGCACAGATCTCGTAAATGCGGGACTCCTTTTTTGTCGTGTGATAGTCTTCACAGACAAACATTTTCTGAAAATACGGCCAGATCTGAAGCCGTTTCAGAGCGGCTTTTTCAAGTTCGGTTTCGCCGATCGTGGCAAGAACCATCGGAATCTGTCTTTTTGAAAGCGCCTGCACAAAGGCAAAAGCCCCCTTCTTGAGCGGAACTTCCTCCCTGTAAAAGTGTTCCGTAATTGCCTGCAGACCCTGCCGGATCTCCTCCTCCGATTCGGAAAGATGGTAATGTTCTTTTAAATAATGCACACCTTCCGCAATTGTCATCGGAAAGAGAATCTTCCCGAGATCCGGTTCCGGTGTAACGGAAAGGGAACGCAGATACCTTGCTCCGAGATCATCCCAGATCGGCATGGAGTCGATCAGTGTGCCGTCGATATCGAAGATAACGGCGCGAAACGGCAATAAAGTTTTCATGACAGCGCTTTCTTCACCTGACTCTTCAGATCCCTTGTGGCAGCTTCAATATCAGGCTGTGCAAAAATGGCACTGATCACCGCAATGCCGACGATGCCGCTTCCGCTTAACTGGAATACATTGTCACGGGTGATGCCTCCGATGGCGATGACCGGAATGTGAACAGCTTCACAGATGGCCTTCAGTGTATCATGACTGACTGCTTCGGCGTCATCTTTGGAACTGGTTGGGAAGACGGCTCCGACGCCGAGATAATCGGCCCCCTCTTTTTCCGCTTTTACGGCTTCTTCCACCGTCTGGGCGGATACACCGAGGATCTTGTCCGGGCCGATCTTATCACGGACTCTTCCGGCTTCCATGTCACTTTGGCCCACATGAACTCCGTCAGCGTTGACCTTCACTGCGAGATCCACATCGTCGTCAAGTACGAACGGTACGTGACGTTCCCGACAAAGTTTCTGAATTTCAACGGCTTCTTCCTGAAAAGACTCCTCATCCAGATCCTTTTCCCGAAGCTGGATAAAGGTTGCTCCGCCGTTCAGCGCCTTTTCCACCTGCGAATACAG
>CAYYEB010000133.1:0-1557 GCA_964470725.1 uncultured Lachnospiraceae bacterium
GAAAAGTAAAAAAATCGCCCTGGCTGCTCCATTATGATGGATCCAGCTGCAATGGGTGTGATATTGAGGTACTTGCCGCGATGACACCGGTGTACGATGCCGAACGGCTTGGTGTGGAAAATACTTCTGATCCTATGCAGGCGGATATTTTCCTTGTGACAGGAGGAATTAACGAACAGAATGCTCCTGTTGTAAAGCAGCTGTACAATCAGATGCCGCGACCGAAGGTTGTTGTGGCCGTTGGCATCTGCGCATGTACAGGCGGAGTGTTCAAGGATTGCTACAATATTCGAGGTGGAGTAGATACGACGATTCCGGTAGATATTTATGTGCCGGGATGTGCCGCTCGTCCGCAGTCAATTATCGATGGCATCATAAAGGCTCGTGATTTATTCCAGAAACGCTCTGATGAACACGATGAATATGAAAGAAAGCATAAGGGCGATTCGGCAGGAGAGGAGAAAAAGGACAATGGCTGAAGTGGTGAATGCTGCAAATGACATCGTTGAAATCCCAAAGGAAGAACTCCTTGTGACTGCGATGAAGATGAAACATGAGGGACGTCGTCTGGTACAGGCTCAGTGTTCCTGGATTAATGATATGTTTGAATGTCTGTATACATTTTCGGATGACGAAACCTACGATACAACGAGCTATAAGGTAACTGTTTCCAAGGATGAGGAAATTCCTTCCATTACAGCGATTTTTCCGTATGCAAACTTTTATGAAAGTGAAATGACGGAGCTGTATGGAGTGAAAATTCAGATGATCGAGGGAGATTATCACAATAAGCTTTACAGAATCAAAGCCGTTCATCCGTTTGGACCTCAGGAGGAGGAAAAGAAGTAATGCCAAGAAAGACAGTTGTACCTTTTGGACCGCAGCATCCGGTGCTTCCGGAACCGATTCATCTGGACCTTGTTCTGGAGGATGAAAAAGTTGTCGAAGCTATTCCGAACATCGGTTTTATTCACCGCGGACTGGAAGGACTTGCCAGTAAAAGAGATTTTAATGAATTAGTTTATGTTGTAGAGCGTACCTGCGGAATCTGTTCTTTCGGACATGGAAACGGATACGTGCAGGCGGTCGAAAAGATCATGAACGTGGAAATTCCGGAAAGGGCGAAGTTCCTGCGTACGATCTGGGCGGAAATTGCGAGAATGCACAGCCATCTTCTGTGGCTCGGCCTTCAGGCGGATCAGCTCGGATTCGAAAGCCTGTTTTATGAGATCTGGAGAATCCGCGAAAAAGTTCTGGATCTTCTGGAACTGACGACCGGTGGGCGTCTGATCTTTTCTGTCAATAAAATCGGTGGTGTTTTAAAAGACATCAATGAGGATCAGATGAAGGCAATTCTGACCAATATGGACAGTATTGAAACGGATCTTCGCGTCGTTCAGAAGACACTGATGAGTGATTATTCTGTGCTTTCAAGAACGAAAGGCATCGGAGTTCTGACCAAGGAACAGGTACATGATCTCGGAGCCGTAGGACCGATGGCCCGTGCCTCAGGCGTTGCAAGAGACATGCGGAAACTTGGATATGACGCCTATGGAC
>CAYYEB010000133.1:1657-3293 GCA_964470725.1 uncultured Lachnospiraceae bacterium
CGTGCCTCAGGCGTTGCAAGAGACATGCGGAAACTTGGATATGACGCCTATGGACAGCTTGATTTTGAGCCGATCACGAGCGTATTCGGTGACTGTTTTGCAAGAATTGATGTCCGTTTGAGAGAAGTGTTCCAGTCTATCGATCTGATTCGTCAGGCGATTGCGAAGATTCCGGACGGCCCGATTTCCGTTTCTGTGAAGGGCAATCCGAAGGGAGAAGCTCTGGTTCGAATCGAGCAGCCTCGTGGCGAAGCTATCTATTATGTTCATGCGAACGGCACGAAGTTCATTGACCGGTACCGCAACCGTACCCCCACATTTGCAAACATTCCCGCAATGTGTGAGATGCTCAAGGGTGCGAATTATTCGGATGTCGGAATGATGGTGGTTACAATTGATCCGTGTATCAGTTGTACGGAGAGATAAGGAGGCATAGGAAATGGCAAGAGTTATGAGATTTGCTTCGACGATGCTGAAGAACCTCTTCAAGCCGCCGGTCACGACAAAATATCCTGCGGAACCGATTCAGTTTCCTGCAGGAAGCCGCGGACATATCGAAATTGAGATTGATAAATGTATCTCATGTTCCCTGTGCGCTTTGAACTGCCCGGCAGGGGCAATCAAGGTTGACCGCAAGGAAGGAACATGGGAGATCAATCGCATGGACTGTGTACAGTGCGGTTACTGCACGCTCAAGTGTCCGAAGAAATGTCTGCATCTTGTGGCAGGATATACGGCTCCCGATGATACAAAAATTGTGGATCATTTTCAGAGAGATCCGGCTATCATGGAGGCGGAGCGGAAGAGAAAGGCTGAGGCAGCAAAGAAGGCAGCAGCAGCGAAGAAGGCTCTGGCGGCAAAGAAAGCTGCGGCGGCCAAGGCAGCTGCAGGAAATGATGCGGCAGCCAAGGCTTCACCTGCAGGAAGTCAGGTAAAGGAAGCTTCAGTGAAGCCGAAGACGGAGAATGCAAAACCTGCAGCAAATGCTGCAGCGCAGCCAGCGAAGAAACCGGCTGTAAATGAAGCGCCAAAGGCAGAATCTACAGTTTCACAGGAAAAGAAATAACGTGAAAATGTGACTGCCTGAGTAAAAAGGGGACGGACGGCCATTGAGCCGTCCGTTCTCTTTCAGAAAAATGCAGGGAAAGGATGCGTGTGTATGTGTGTAGCTTTACCGGGAACGGTAATTGAAGTGAAGGATAGAAATGCTGTTGTGGATTTCAGCGGGAACAGAGTGAATGCCAGAGCGGGACTTGTACCTGTAAAGCCTGGGGATCAGGTTCTGGTTCATGCCGGATGCATTATTCAGAAGGTTTCGATGGAAGAGGGAGAGGAAATGCAGGAACTCTTCGAGGAACTTGAAGCTATGGCGGAGTGATTTGAAAAATGCTCACACTCGATTCAATAAAACAGTATTTAAAAGACTATGACGGACCGGAAATGAATATCATGGAGGTCTGCGGCAGCCATACTGCTGCAATCGCCAAAAACGGTATCCCGGGGATGCTTTCTCCGAGAATTCATCTGTTAAGCGGTCCGGGATGCCCTGTCTGCGTGACACCTTCTTCCTATGTGGATCGTCTTTTGGAACTTGCCCTGACTCCCGGAAATGTGATTGTGACCTTTGGAGATCTGA
>CAYYEB010000133.1:3393-5545 GCA_964470725.1 uncultured Lachnospiraceae bacterium
CTTTTGGAACTTGCCCTGACTCCCGGAAATGTGATTGTGACCTTTGGAGATCTGATCCGGGTGCCTGGAAGCACTTCTTTTAATTTAAGTCAGGCAAAGGGAAAAGGCGCCCGTGTGGAAATGGTGTATTCTCCGATGGACATTCTTCCATTGGCTGAAAAGGAACCGGACAAGACGTTTATTTTTGCTGCAGTCGGATTTGAAACGACGACTCCGGCCTATGCACTGCTTATCGACACTTTGGTGCGGGATCAGATAAAAAATGTAAAACTTCTGACTGCGCTTAAGACTATGCCGGAGGTGATCGACTATCTCTGTGCCGGAGGAGCCCCGATTCAGGCATTTATTGCGCCGGGACATGTTTCTGTCATTACGGGCTACGAATGCTTTGAACCGATTGCAAAAAAGTATAGTATTCCATTTGGTGTGGCAGGCTTTAAGGGTGAGGAACTTCTTGCGGCTCTTTATGGAATAGTCCGTTCCTATGGCAAGGGACGGGTCATGAACTTTTACCCGACCGTGGTGAAACGGGAGGGAAACATTGAAGCCCAGGCACTGATGGATAAATATTTCGAAAAGGCCGATGTTGCGTGGAGAGGACTTGGAATTGTTCATAATTCGGGCCGGGTCCTGCGGGAAGAATACCGTGAGTATGATGCAGGCAGCATCGGACTTGATGAAGATCATAAGGCCAACAGGGCCTGCTGCTGTGACAGGGTTCTCATGGGAAAGATGAAACCGACGGAATGCCCGTTATTTGGAAAGGTGTGTACACCCCTTAATCCGCAGGGAGCCTGCATGGTATCGACGGAGGGGAGCTGCTTTACATGGTTGACAAATCACCGGCTTCTGTGACTTGAGATACGGTTCGTAAGAAATGGAAGAAGGAGCAACCTTCGGAATAATGCGATCATGATTTGAGCTTTATTATATTTCATGGGGTAAATGGTAAGAATAGGCGAGGTAAGAATTGGAAAAAACGATATCCATGGTTCACGGATCCGGCGGCCAGGCCACGGGTGAACTGATTCAGGAAGTATTTGCAAAGGAATTTGACAATGAAACTCTCGATCAGATGGAGGACAGCGCTGTCGTTCAGGGAAGCGCAAAGATTGCAATTACGACAGACAGTTTTGTTGTCACACCTGTCGAGTTCAGAGGCGGAGATATCGGACGCCTGTGCGTATGCGGAACGGTGAATGATCTTCTGATGCGCGGGGCTGTTCCGAAATATCTGACATGTGGAGCGATTCTCGAAGAGGGAGCATCGGTAGAACAGCTGAAGCGTGTGATTCATTCGATGGCAAAAACGGCAGCGGAGGCCCATGTGCAGATTGTGGCAGGCGATACCAAGGTCATTGAGGGACACGGAGGCATTTATATCAACACAACCGGTGTTGGTATGGTTCCGGAAGGAAGAGATATTTCCGCGGAAAACGCAAAGGCCGGAGATGCGATCCTTGTGTCCGGGACGATGGGAGATCATCATGCGGCTATTTTAAGTGAACGGATGAATATTGAAACGGATATTCGGTCGGATAATGCACCTCTTGGCGAAATCGTAAACGGACTTCTTGAGGCAGGCGTGAGGGTTCATACACTCCGGGATATTACCCGCGGCGGACTTGGAACGGTACTGAAAGAGCTTGCCGAAGCTTCCGGAAAGGAGTTTGTCATTGAGGAACAGAAGATTCCGGTTTCACCAAAGGTACGGGATTTCTGCGGTATGCTGGGACTCGATCCTCTTTACATGGGAAATGAGGGAAAACTTACCGCAATTGTGGATTCCGGAGATGCGGAAAAAGCACTTGATGTAATGCGTCACTCGAAATACGGAGAAAATGCCGCTATCATCGGCAAAGTGACGGATGGTGAACCCGGCCGCCTTATCATGCGGACGGAAATCGGCGGAGAAAGGGTCCTTGACGTGCTCCAGGGAGAGGGACTTCCAAGGATATGCTGAATAAGTCGGTTGCAAACGGCTGAGCACGGTGACTGCTTGCAGGCACAAGTGCTCAGACACTTGCAACCACAAACAACATGAGGAAAAAAGCCACGCGAACAAAGTGAGCGGGGCGATTTCCGAATGTTGTTTAGCAGCGCGGGAGCTGCGAAGCAGCGGAGCGATGCGTGGACTTATTCAGCATTACAG
>CAYYEB010000134.1:0-5515 GCA_964470725.1 uncultured Lachnospiraceae bacterium
ATAATTTGCCTCATAGCGGTACAGCTTTCCGTGATCGATTTCCGCAATACAGTTTGTGACCGCATCGAGAAAATAACGGTCATGTGTGACCATAAGGATGGCACCGCGAAAAGATTTGAGATAGTCCTCAAGCCAGCCGCTCATTTCATTATCGAGGTGGTTTGTCGGCTCATCGAGAATCAGAATGTCGCAGGGGGTAAGTATTGCGGCAACGAGTGCGGCGCGTTTCTTCTGACCGCCGGACAGATGGGCGGGATTTACCTCAGGATCCTCAATGCCGAATTTTTTCAGTGTTGCCCGCACTTCTCCTACGGTATCCCAGTGACCTGCTTTGCCGCTCACCTTGGAAACGATATTTTCAAGAAGAGATTTATCCGAATCAAAATCCGGATTTTGGGGCAAATAGGAGATACGGACAGTGTTGCCCTTTGTCACTTCCCCTGCATCCGGTTTCAGAACGCCGGCGGCGATGGAAAGGAGGGTGGACTTTCCTGTTCCATTGATACCGATCAGGCCGATTTTATCTTCTGCGCTGATTCCGAGCGTGACATCGTCAAGGAGGACCCTCGACATAAAGACCTTGCGAATGTGTTCCAGATTCATGAGATTTGTGACTGGCATATGTAATTCCTCCAGAATAAGACTGTTTCTGATTGTAACACAAAATCGTGGCTCTTTGCCAAAAACGAATCTGCAGGGGTTTTAAATGATCATATAAAAGATTCTGAAGGACAGGCAGAAGAAATCGTTTTCTGTTATACTTGATCATGTGTTTATATGAGCCCTCGGATACAAATAAGGAGTGAACAGCAACGAGCCTGCCGAAGGAAGGGATCGTTTGTACATTCAGGGTTATATATACGCGCAATCAAGAATAAAGAGGGTAATATACAAAATGACACTGCAGCAGCTCCGCTATGCGGAAATGATTTCCGAAATGGGTTCCATGAATGAAGCCGCAAAAAAACTTTTTATATCTCAGCCTTCGTTGTCGGAATCAATACGGGGACTGGAAAAAGAGGCCGGAATCGTGATTTTTAACCGTTCGGCCAAGGGAGTTACACTGACCGCCGATGGCGAGGAATTTATGGGCTATGCCCGGCAGATCTTAAATCAGGTGGAACTTCTGGAAGATAAATATTCATCGGGAAGTGATGTGAAGAAGCATTTTGGTGTGTCAGCCCAGCACTATTCCTTTGCGGTTAAGGCATTTACAAAGCTCGTGAAAAGTCAGGATATGAGTCATTATGAAGTCGCTATCAGGGAAACAAGAACCTATGATGTGATCAATGATGTATTTACCGGAAAGAGCGAAGTAGGCATTCTCTATCTGAATGATTTTAACCGGAAGGTTTTGAAAAAGCTGTTTCGGGATCGCGGACTGGAATTTGTGCACCTGTTCAATGCCCGCGGCTATGTATACCTTTGGACCGGACATCCTCTGGCACATGAGAAAAAGATTTCACTGGAACAGCTGAATCCGTACCCGTGCCTTTCCTTTGAACAGGGGGAAAATAATTCGTTCTATTTTGCGGAGGAAATACTGAGTACATATGATTATCCGAAAACGATCAAGGCCTGTGATCGGGCGACACTGTTAAATCTGATGGAGGGTCTGAATGCGTATACCCTGTGCTGCGGTGTCGTATGCGAGGATATGAACGGCGGTGATTATAAGGCCATTCCGCTTGATGAAGATGTGACAATGGAAATCGGGTATCTGAAGAAAAGTCATTCAGCTCTGTCAAAACTTGGTGAAGCATACATTGATATTGTGCGTCATATGCAGGAAATTGAGGATAGATCCATTTCAGAATGACAGGAACAATCGCAGCTGTTGCCGCATATAAAAGTTTTCTGACACAGTATGGGACAGCTGCGATTGGGTTACAGTCAGGTGACGTGGAAGACAGTCAGCGATTGCTTCGGTTATCATCCCACAGCGCATTCTGGATATAATCCAGGGTCATTTTCATGATTTTCTGCAGAATACCCAGATCCTGAAAGATTTCTCCTGTTTCGAGAGAATGATTTGCGCCTTCAATAACCTGGCAGAAGACATCTTTTTTATGACAGCCGTTCACAACGGTCCGGTAATCAACCCACTGATCCTTTGTTCCGGTAAAGGCGATGCCGCTTTTGTCCTGCATATAAGTAAAAGTTGCTTCCACAGGTGTGTAATAGACATGGTGAACATGAAGGTTGTGATCTTCAGCATACTTTGCAGCAACAACTGTGCCGATACTTTTTGAGATAAAAAGGATGGAAGAATACTGAGACCAGTCAACATCCTGCAGAATTTTTTCTGTCTCCTCCTCCGCATGGGCGAAGGCCTTCTGCATGCCGTCGGGGTGATTTTGAATATCTTTTTTGTCATCAAAACCGTCATAGGGAACCTGGATGATTTCAAATCCGAGCCCTTTGGCAATCTTCTGAGAGTAATAAAGGAGCGGTTTATCGCAGTGATAACCGATTCCGGGAAATACAACAGCAGCGTTCATTTTTGTTCCTCCTGAATATAAGAGTGCCGGAAAGAAAATGTTAACAAGATGAAAATATTGACGGTTTTATATAAATTCTGAAATGCTCGCTGGAAAAACAGATCTCCCGGACGCGAATCAAAAACGATTTTGAGCGCCGGGAGATCTGTTTTTCCGGCGAATAACGCAAGATATCAATTCAGTATGAACTTCTCGATAATCTCCGCTACGCCGCTGTGGTCGCAGTCATTTTCCGTAACATAGTCGGCGGCCTTCCTGCAGGCTTCCACGGCATTTGCCATCGCACAGCCGATTCCGGTTTCGCGGATCATGGAAATATCATTTTCCGAGTCCCCGCAGCCGATCGTATCGGAAATCGGAACGTTCATGGCTTTGCAGAACCACCGGATCGCAGCCCCTTTTGTGATACCTTTCTTTACGCATTCCAGATACCAGTCGTTGGAAAAGAAAAGATTGACCTGCCCTTCTCCATCGGCCCATGGCTCCATGCTTTTACGGAGGGCTTCGATACGGCTGCGGTCATGCAGCTCAATCATCAGAACTTTGACAGGATCGCTTTCGAGAGTTTCGGGAAGGTTTGGATCGATCCGGAAAGGCACTTTGATACGGTCACAGTAAAAATGAGTTTCCTCGTCTTCCTTTTTTGTCAGCAAAGTATCTTTTTCATCATAGGTCTGGACGTGAATACCGGCCTTTTCTGCTGCCGCAAAGAGATATCGTACCTGCTTCATATTCAGCGTTTCACGAACCAGAAACTTCTTATTATAAAAATCATAGATTTCAGCGCCGTTGAAGGCAATAATGTAGCAGCCTTCCTGCGAAAGACCAAGCTCTTCGACAATCGGAATCGCCGCCCCCAGGGGCCGGCCGGTGCAGATGACAGCCTTATGCCCCGCTTTGAGTACGTTCTGAATGGCACGTTTATTTTCCGGCGTGATCCTTTTATCATGTGTCAGAAGCGTGTCATCAATATCGATAAAAATAATTTTCATAATAGCTTCCTTCCTTATACCGGATCAAATCTGGAATAACCGGAATCATACTTTGAAAAATGAGTCTGGAATCCGTGGATATTTTCCGTGATATTTCCGTGAAATACCGCAGAGCCGGCGACGATGACATTGGCACCGGCATTTAAGACAACCTCGACGTTATTTTCCTTGATGCCGCCGTCCACTTCGATATCGGTTTTAAGGCCGTAGTCGTCAAAGAGAGCACGTGCCATTTCAATTTTCTGTGTGGAGCTCGGAATATAGGACTGTCCGCCAAAGCCCGGTTCCACGGTCATGATCAGAAGCATATCAATTCTCATCAGATAAGGCAGAACCGCGGAAATATCTGTTCCGGGTTTGATTGCCAGACCGACCTTCTTCCCCTGCTCGTGAATGGCTGCGATGACAGCCCCGGGATCATCGGCGGCCTCCAGATGAAAAGTGATGATATCTGCCCCACAGGATGCCATGCGTACAATATACTTTTCCGGATGCTGTACCATCAGATGCACATCGAAGACCTGCTTTGTGGCAGGACGAATCGTGCGGATGACCGGATCTCCGAAGGAAATCTGCGGTACGAAATGTCCGTCCATCACATCAATATGAACATACTGAGCACCTGCAGCTTCCGTTTCTTTTAACTGTTCCCCGAGTTTTGTAAAGTCCGCCGACAGAATCGACGGCGCAAACTTGATATCCATAGATCTTACTGTCCCTTCTGAAATTCAGTTTTCACAAAATATTTACTATATCATACCAGAAAATATGGAATTCTGCTCAGAAAGTTCTCTTGTTTGACAGTACCGTGAATTTTGGGTACAATTCCGGCGAAAAGGAGAATTTCGGTGAAAGAGAAGCATCACGGTTTTTTTGCGGATTATGTGGAAGATGAATATGAAGAACAGGAAGACCTGGAAAATCTCGGACGTGAGTCTCAAAGGCGGAGTTCCTCGGATTATGCCCGGGAAAATCGGGAAAAGACTTCCGAAAAGAAAGTTCCGCATTCGAAAAAGATGAAAAATGCAGGGACCCGGCATACTTCGAAGGAAGTAAGAAAAAGACACGAAGAGAGCAGAAACTGGGATGATGCGGAGTTGGAACGCAGGCGGCGGGAGCGTGAAGAACGAAACCGCAGAAAAAAGAAAAGACATCCGATTCGAACGATTGTCCTGATCCTGTTGCTTATTTTCGTGGTTTGGGTTGCCTTTTCCGTAATTCGCGGGAATACCGGAAAGGAAGTCACCAATATCCTTCTTATCGGTCAGGACCGAAGAGAAGGCGAGGGAACCGAACGCTCGGATTCCATGATTCTTGCAACGATCAACAGAAAAACAAAAGAGATTACCCTGACTTCCGTCATGCGAGATCTGTATGTGGATATTCCGGATCACGGAAAGAACAGACTCAATGAAGCTTACAGCGAAGGTGGCATGAAGCTTCTGGATCAGACAATTGAAAATGCGCTTCAGATTCAGATTGACGGCAATGCAGAGGTGGATTTTGACGGCTTTATCAAGGCAATGACTTCGGTTGGAAATCTGGAAATCAATCTGAAGGATTATGAGGCGGAATACCTGAATGTTAATTCGAGCTATGGAGGCGTGGAAAATTATGCCTGGCACCTGCATGCGGGTATGAATTCCCTGACTCCGCGGCAGGCACTGGCCTATTCGAGAATCCGTTATGTCGGAAATTCGGACTGGGAACGTACCGAAAGACAGCGGACGGTAATCACTACGGCATTTAATAAAATCAAAAAGCAGGGACCGATTTCCATGATGATCGTGGCATCGAAGATCTTTCCGAATCTGACGACGGATATGAGCAAATCGGAAATGATGGGGCTGGCGTCCTCTGTTGTTCTCAACAACATGAAGATCGGCGATACGCTTCGCATTCCATTTGACGGAACCTATCACGACGAAACACTGGATTCCGGGGCACAGGTCCTTGTTGCAGACATGGATAAAAATGCGGAGCTTCTGAAACAGCATCTGTACAACGAATAAGTCACCGCAC
>CAYYEB010000135.1:0-5513 GCA_964470725.1 uncultured Lachnospiraceae bacterium
GAGTTCAAAGCGGACCGCAATGGCATTGCGCGTGTCTGGATGGATCACGGTATGTGGCCGTTTCTTACCATAGAGTTATATCTGAATCAGACAGGAGATTTTTCTATTCTTTCGGAAGAGGTTCCGTATTTCCAGGATCGTGAAATCTTCCGGGGAACAAAAAAGGATGATTCCTGGTCTGAGAAAAATGGCACGAAGTTGCTGTCCAATGATGGAAAAACGGTAGAGGGAAGTGTTCTCGAGCATCTTCTTGTGGAAAATCTTACGGCTTTTTATGAAGTCGGCAAGCACAATATTATCCGGCTCCGTGGAGCTGACTGGAATGATGCCCTTGATATGGCGGATCAAAACGGTGAAAGTGTTGCCTTTACTTTTGCCTACGCAGGAAATCTGAAACGGCTGGCAAAACTTCTGCGTGTGCTGGATGAAAAAGAAAACATTCATACTGTTTCTCTTGTGAAAGCATTGACTGTTCTTTTGGAAACAGGAACAGAAAAGTATGAATCTGTTGAAAAAAAGAATGAAACGCTGCAGAGATTCCTTTCACTTGTGCAGCCATCGATAGATGAGGAAAAAGTAGAACTTTCGGTAAAAGATGTTGCGGACAGTCTGGAAGAAAAAGCAGAATGGGAAATGAAGTTCCTGAGAAAACAGGAATGGATTGAAACTCCTTCAGAGTCTTGGTTTAACAGCTATTATGACAATTCGGAACGCAGGGTGGAGGGTGTAAAACCCGATGGAAGCGTACGGATGATGCTGACAGGGCAGGTTTTCGCCATTATGAGCGGAACGGCTGATCAGAAAGAAACTTCCCAGATTGTAAAGGCAGCCGATCGTTATCTTTATCAGAAGGATATCGGAGGATACCGCCTGAATACGGATTTCCATGAATTGAAAACGGATCTGGGACGCATGTTCGGCTTTGCATATGGAGAAAAGGAAAACGGCGCAGTCTTTTCCCACATGACGGTGATGTTTGCAAATGCCCTGTATGGAAGAGGTTTTGCAAAAGAAGGCTGGAAAGCTGTGAAAACTCTTACAGATGCGGCAATTGATTTTGACAGAAGTCATATTTATCCCGGCATACCGGAATATTTCCGTTCTGACGGAAGAGGTATGTATCCGTATCTGACAGGTGCTGCAAGCTGGCTTATGATGACAGTTGTACAGGAAATGTTTGGCGCAAAGGGAGTCAGCGGCGACCTTGTTGTAACTCCACGTCTCAGTGCGGAACAGTTTGACGCTGAAGGCAGAGCTGAACTGAGCCTTCCTTTCGCAGAGAGCCGGATCAGAGTTCTAATAGAAAATCCGAATAATATAGAAGTCGGATCTTATCAGATACAGGAAGCTTTTCTGAACGGTGAAAAGATTTCACATGATAAGAACTCCGTATCTATAGAAAGAAAACAGATTGAAGCAAAAGACGAGGAGCAGCAAATTCGGATTGTGCTCGGCTGATCTTTTAGGCAGCAAAAACTTGTCTTATCTTTGATTGAGATGAAGGCGTTCTTCGAATGAGGAACGCCTTTTTTGCGTCTGAGGAGTTTTTTCGGACGGGTTGAGGTTCTGGCCGATTTACAATCCCCCTGTTTTGCGCTAGAATACACCTAATTGGAGGAAATACTGAAATGGAACGTTTAAACGCATGGAATACATACGATCTGGAAACACAGAAGAAATGCCTTGATTTCTGCGAATCCTATAAAAATTTCTTAAATAAATGCAAGACGGAACGTGAAGTCACTGACTTCGTCGTAAATAAGGCGGAAGCGGCAGGATATACCGAACTTCAAAGTGCGATCAAAGAGGGAAGAAAACTCAAGCCGGGTGACAAAGTCTACATGATCTGGATGAATAAATCGGCAGTACTCTTTGATATCGGAAAAAGACCCATGGAAGAGGGACTCAATATTCTTGGTGCGCATATCGATTCTCCGAGACTTGATGTAAAACAGAATCCGCTCTATGAAGACGGAGAGATGGCATATCTTGATACACACTATTATGGCGGTATCAAGAAATATCAGTATGTTGCAAGACCTCTGGCTCTTCACGGTGTTGTTGTCAAGAAAAACGGCGAGACAATTGAACTCAGCATTGGTGAAGATGAAGATGATCCGGTGTTCTTTGTATCGGATCTTCTGATCCATCTGGCGCAGGAGCAGATGAAAAAGAGCGGTTCAGAGGTCGTGGAGGGAGAAAATCTGGATCTCTTTGTCGGAAGTAAACCTCTGGTAATTACTGCCGATACAAAGGGCGGAAGTGAAGGAAAGAAACCGACCGCCGCAGGAGACGTGAAGAAGGCACTGCTTGAAATTCTGAAGCGCGATTATGATATTGAGGAAGCGGATTTTGAATCGGCGGAACTGGAAATTGTTCCTGCCGGAAAGGCAAGAGATGCCGGTTTCGACAGAAGCATGATTCTTGCCTATGGCCAGGATGACCGTGTGTGCGCTTATCCGTCTCTTATGGCTCAGCTTGCAGTCGAAAATCCGGAGAGAACCACATGCACTCTGCTTGTGGATAAGGAGGAAATCGGTTCCGTAGGTGCAACAGGTATGCATTCTCACTTCTTTGAAAATGCTCTGGCGGAAGTGATGAATCTTTGCGGTGAGTACAGTGATTTGAAGCTTCGCCGTGCGCTTGCAAACAGTGATATGCTTTCATCTGATGTCAGCGCCGGATTTGATCCTCTGTATGCTTCAAGATTTGACAAGAAAAATTCGGCCATCATGGGCCACGGAATGGTCTTTAATAAGTTCACGGGATCCAGAGGAAAGTCCGGGTCGAATGATGCCAATGCTGAATATATTGCCCACTTGAGAAATATTTTTGATGAGGCTGATATTCGGACGCAGACTGCCGAACTTGGAAAGGTAGATGCAGGCGGTGGCGGGACGATCGCATATATTCTGGCTCTTTACGGAATGAATGTCATCGACAGCGGCGTGGCGGTTCTCAGTATGCATTCTCCGTATGAGGCAACATCAAAGGCCGATATTTACGAGGCTTACCGTGCTTATCAGGCATTTTTAATCAATGCATCTTTCAGAAATGTATAAGGTTTATTTTCAGGAGTGACTTATGCCAGATTTTGATTATCATGACGCACTGATTCAGATTGAAATGCTCTTTCAGAGCCATATTCTTTCCTTCGGCTATAAGGAATATTCTCTGGAAACATTTGCGGATAAAAAATACTTCGCGAACTGGAAGGGAAGAGAGGGCTGCGCCGATACGGATGAGATGCGGACGGGCCTTACTATTGACCGTATACTGCAGGAAGAGAATCCCTCTGAAACTGAGGTGCTTACTTATCTTCAGTATACGTTGAATATTGCCGAGCTTTGCAGACGCTCTTTTAATGCAACGGAAACACCGGGCTATGATTTTGATATCAGAAATTATACGGAACTTCTTTCAAGGATCAGAGAGCTATTAAAACGACTGAATTATGATGCAAAGTATGTAAAAGAGAAAGAACTGATCTACCTTGTTCCGCATGATCCTGCGGCAGAAGCCGTAGAGGACGATGACGAAAACCCGGTCACGGCATTGATTACCGAATACAGAAGTTCTTCACTGGCGGGACAGCTGGATAAAAAGAAAGAAGTTTTGAAGCAACTTGGTGACACTGTTTCGGAATATGACGATAACGGAAAGGGTACAGGAGGCCGTCTGTATCGCAAAATTGACTTTCTCTTAAACAGTTTCGGAATAGAAGACAGTGCTGAAGGCGAAGAAGAGCAAAATGAACATCCTGAAGTTGCTGCAGAAATTCAGAAAATGAATCCGGAAGAAGTGGAGAACTGGTATGATGAAACCTATCAGCTGATTCTTTTGCGGATTCTTGAACATGAAAATAAAGATCGTATTGAACGGGTGGATGATTTTGCGGAAAAATGCGGAGTGGCAAATCTGGAAATTACAGAAGAAGAGATGGCCAAACTGCTTTCCGTGAAGGGGGTACCGGAACCTTCGGATTCGGATGCATCCGAACAGAATGTAAAGAAACTTGAGAATCCGGAAGAGGAAGAGGCACATCTGGAAAAGACGGAGGCAAGAGAACGGGAAGCTCGATCACATACACTCCGCAATGTCATTGTTGCAATTATTATTGCGGATATCCTGTTTGTACTCTTTTTGCTGTGTTTTCTCTTCCTGAGATAAAAAACACACATGGAGTTACGGATATGCCTGCATGTGATAAAAGATGAATATGATTCTGTAAAAAAAAGAAACAACATAAGGTGAAGTATGACATCTGTGTTATCTGTGAAAAAAAATAAATATCTTATGGCATTTCTCCTGAATCTGGCAGCCGGACTGATTGCGTTCGGCTGCTTCATTGTTGCAGACGGCGGAGTTTTTTCCATCGCCGGAGATTTCAATGTACAGCAGATTCCTTTTGCCATGGCAGCCAATGATGCGATTAAATCCGGTCATGTTGCCTGGGACTGGTCTTTGGATCTTGGCTCAAACTTTATCGGAGGCATGTCCTTTTATGTGCTGGGAAATCCCTCATTCTGGCTGTCCCTTCTTCTTCCGTCAAAGTACTTTATTTACGAAGTCGGATGGTTTTATGTATTAAAATACGCATTTGCGGGATTGACTTCCTATGCGTGGATGAAACGATATGTAAAACATCAGAATGCTGCAGTAGTGGCTTCCATGTTCTATGCTTTTTCGGGCTTCATGTCGGAAAACCTTCTGTTTTATCATTTCCATGACGTGGTACTGCTTTTTCCGCTTCTGATGCTGACTTTTGACAATCTGATGCTGGAGAAAAAGAAGGGGCCATTTATTTTTGCGGTCTGGATCAATGCGATCGTAAATTATTTCTTCTTCCCAGGAGAGGTGATATTCCTTGTGGCGTACTTCATCATTCGTTATGTCTGCGTTTACGGAAGAAGAGAATGGAGACGCGTACCGCAGATCCTTCTGGAGGCAGTTCTGGGAGTAATGCTGGGAGCACTCCTTCTTTTGCCCTCAGCAATCTTTACATTACAGAACCCGCGCGTGAAATTTGATTATACGGGGGCCAATGCACTTGTCTTTGACGCGGAACGGTATCTTTTTATATTAAAGAGCATGGTCTTCCCGGGAGAGGTCATGTCGGATCAAAGCGCCGTGATCAACCGGAACTTTTCTTCCTGTGCGGCTTACCTTCCGATGGTCGGAATGGTACTGGTGATAGCGTTTATTTCGCGTAACAAAAAGCACTGGCTGACAAACCTTCTGAAATTCTGTCTTGTGATGGCCGTGATTCCGATTCTGAATGCATCGTTCTCACTTTTTGCCGGACTGTATCACCGCTGGTATTATATGCCGGTTCTCCTCTTTACGCTTTGCAGCGCAAAGATACTTGATGAGTGGAGTACTGAGACCAATACATTTGAGTCACCGACGCCGGTAGAAAAATCAATCGGAAAGGGAACCCTGATCTGGCTGCTGATCACAGGAGGCTTCATCTGCTTTCTGGTCTTTGTACCCTGGAGCGCATCGGAGAAGAG
>CAYYEB010000136.1:0-5510 GCA_964470725.1 uncultured Lachnospiraceae bacterium
AAGGTGAGTCCGCGCCGGGGACTTAACATTCCGGCGACCACTTAGACATCCGGAAGGATGCCGAGGCTGACGGCCAGCATAAAACCGCTTTTATAAGTACTTAACGCTGGATAACTTAGTGTTGTCCAGCGCTTTTTTATGAGGATTGCTATGAGCAAAAAACAGGATCGGATCGACACAGTCAAAGCGATCTGCCATGCTGCAAAACTTTATAAAGCAAATCTTATCGGACGAGAGTTTCTTTACTTCTTTGACAAACGCTACATCGAGGTCATATACAAGGCTTGACAGGAAATTTTTGAGACATTTTCTCCACGCCTTAAGAAATGATCAGTCCAGATGTTTCTCAAAAAAACCATCAATCGTTACATTCTGATTTTCAACAACAAAAGCGGATGAATCATATTCCCGGATCAGCCGTCTCAGTCGTGGCGCCTCATATTTGTCGACAATGACATAAAGCAGACTTTCCCTTGCGCCGGAAAAGGTACCCGTAGCCTCCCATCTTGTAGCAGCTCTGCGAAGCTCCTGCTGAATCAGGTGTTCCAGCCTGTCCGGATTTGAACGTAGAATAATGTGAAATTCCACATTTATATTCTGCGTGAAAAAGTGATCCAGCGCGTATGCCGACAAATAAGAACTGATAAGCGAATAGATCATGGTCTGCAGTGGATACCGGATGGCCATGATCACAAAAACAGCAATATTCACATAAAGATTCGCATTTCCGACACTGATATGACTCTTCTGATGAACAAGAAGGACACCTATGAGATCCATACCACCGTCACAGGCACCCATTCGGAGCATAAGTCCCATCATAGCCCCGCTGATCAAACCGCCGATGATACCGGCGGCAAATGAATCTTTCACCAGCGCTTCAGCCGGAATCGGAAGTACGACAAGGAAAAAAGATTCTGCGGTAATCGCCAGAACAGTTTTTGCAAAATATAGCCGACCCATCAGTTTATATGCCACAAAAAGAAACGGCACATTAAATCCATAGTAGATCAGACCCGCTATATCCACTGAGCCGAAGGATAAGCCAAACGTCTCCTTCAAAAAAGAGCGAAGTAACTGAGCCAATCCCAGTATTCCTCCGGTGTACAGCCCGGCAGGTACAATAAAAAAATTAATACCACAATCATAAATAAAACAGGCAGCAAGCAGGACGCATATGCGCCCTGCTTCACTTTTGATCGTGCGATGATTCATTCTCAGCATATTCACTTTTTGTTCCGTTTGCTTTTCTGTCTTCATTTTATAATAACGTCTTTCGAACTGCCTATGTCTTTCTGTTTCTTTCTGGTCTGCATTTTTTCATGAATCATTCTGAAAATATCCCGGAAGGAGAAAAAACCGACAATGCTTACCCCGATACAAAACCAGGCATAAATAATCCACTGATATATTTCATATGTATGTAAACTCAGCATAAAAAACTCCTTTCTGCTTTTTCCAAGCCGTTATCTCTACTATCTCTCATGCTTGTGCATGTGCCGGTTTTGCCGCCGGAATGCTTTCTTTTTGCCGCGGTTTATCTTCTGTTTTCACTACCTCTACCTTATGATCAGGCTCATAATTCATCAGAAGGCTGTAATCAAACTCATAAGTGCTCACAAGCCCCCCAATGACAAGAACTGCAACGGGCACCAGCAAAGATGCGACGTTACCGATTACGTAATTTCCGGTAATCATATAACCTGCAATTCCGGATGCAACACCGATGAGTACCGACGCGGTCGCAAGTTTTCCGGAGATTTTCTTCCAGAATATTCCGAGTACCAGTGCGGCGCACGGAGCTGCAAAAACGATACCTGTCAGTACATCAATCTGAACCATTGACTTTCCTTTAAAGAAAGTAACAACAACCGCCATGACCAGGCCAATCACCAATGCCATAATCTTTCCGAATCGTTTCTGCTGCTGTTCCGTTGCGTCCTTGCGAATATACTTCTTGTAAATATCTACCGTACAGATTGCCTGTGCGCCGGAAAGAACATCACCGCCGGTAGAAAGTCCGGCCATAAAAATCATCAAAACGAATAAAACGGTTCCAATACCACCGCCGAAGACAACGTTATAAATATAAGGTGCTACATCTGATGTTGAAGAGAGAACATGTGAACTGAGGCCGAGACTCAATCCTGCACCGCCGAGCACATTACCGGCAAGAATGGGGATCGGCATCCACGCAAATATTGTTCCAATAAAATATGCAAGAAGCAGAGATTTTGAACTGGCTGTCGAGACTGCCTTTGAGTAATATCCCTGATCCAGAAGAATCTGTCCGAGACAGACAATAAAACAAACAAGTCCATATTGAATACCGTCGGAAGAAGCAAGGTTCAAGGCATTCGGATTGTAATTTGGATTTGAAGGATTTTTGACCGCATCCATAATGCCATTGTACATGGCACTCATGCCGAAGTGTTTCAGAATCAGTGGAATCGTGACGACCATAATAATGGCAATAATCAGGAACATAATGAAATCATTTACCACTGAGCCTTTCAAACCCGCATTTGAAACATAAATTGCAACAATAATGATCGGCACTGCAGAAGCAATCCAGAACGGCATACCGTAAATGGTATTGAAGACAACTCCAAGGCCAATACCCTGTGACAGAAGAATATAAAGTGTCAGTGCAAAAGCGAACACCATAAATATGATCGAAAGCGTCTCGCCGTACCGTACTTTAATAAATTCCACAAAAGTTGTGCACTTTGGCATTTTTTTCCTCAGTGCCATTACCAGCGGGATGAAAACAAAGAATGGAAGCATAGAACCAATCGCGTAATCCAGTCCTCCGGAAATACCAAGCACCATTCCCTGCTCTGCGGAACCCATAATGGTAATCGCCCATATCCACGAAACCATAACGCTCGATGTAATAAGCCCAAATGGCATCCGCCGTCCGCCTGCAACAAATCCGTCCACGCCTTCTCCGGCGAACTTTTTCGAAATGATCGTCGAAATTGTGAGGAAAACAACTGCCAAAACTGCCATGATGATATAACCAGTCATATTTCCGATCTCCTTTTCCCAACAAAAAAGAAACGGCAGGGAACTGAACTTGTTCGGCTCCCTTGCCGTTTCATGGCAACCATTATGATCTTTTCTATGGAAATGCCCATGTGCCAGAGCACATTTTTTTTTGTGCTCTAGCACAAATCCTTTTTAAGCAAAACATGATAGCATGTGCACATGCGGGCGAAGAAGTCAACAGGCTTTTTCGTCCGTTTTTTGTATGCATGATTTTTTGATACCGATGCGGGAACCGAGAACCATTGAAACGGCTGACGTGTACCGTATAGGAAATGAGCCGAGGTATGAAAGATATTCCATGGCATAAAAAGCGTAAAAAGCACAGGAGGCATGTTCCTATGGAAGATATTATCACAATCGCAGTTGTGAATTTTAAACCTGCATTTGAAGATAAAGAAGCAAATCTTCGACGCATTCTCGGATACGCAGAGGCGGCCTGCAAACGCGGTGCAGACATGATCATTTTCCCAGAGATGGCCCTCACGGGATATGACTATTTCATCGCTGATGATATTTCTCTTGAGGATAAAATAAGTGCAGCCGAACCTGCAGATGGAATCTCCGCCCGAAAAGTTGCGGAAATCGCACAGAAATATGGTGCCTATATCATTTATGGTGCCGCGGAAAAAGTTCCTCTGTCTGAGTCCACACAGCCTGTGCTTTATAACGCAGCATTTATTGCGGATCCCTCCGGCAAGATCGAAACTTACCGCAAAATTCATCCGTTCGGGCCTGAACTAAAGTGGTGCAGGAAAGGAAGCTCTCCATGTCTGATTAACACAAAGTGGGGGCCGGTCGGCATAGGTATCTGCTATGACTCATACCAGTTTCCGGAACTTGTGCGCTATTATGTCTCAAAGGGTGCCCGCTTATATCTGAACCCGACTGCGGAAATTGAAGAAATAAATAAAAGCGGAAGTCGGAAAGCGTTTTATTCCTATTATGATCTCCTGGAATATGCGGTCAAATGTAATACCATTTTTCTGGCAAGTGCCAACCTTACCGGTTGGGACCGCGAAGATTATTTCGCCGGTGGCAGTTATATCATCGGACCGAAAATTACGCCATTTTTTGAAACAGATGTAACCTGTTATGGTGGCGCAAAAGAAAACTTCCAGGAGGGCCTGTCTTTTGCCACAATTGATCTTTCCCTCGCGTCACGTCGCCTCTGCCAGCCACAATCTGAATCCGGACAACCCGATTATCGTGGAGAATTATACAAAACCTGGTAAGAGGCAGATACCCTGCGCTAATAAATATGCCAATTACATCATATCTTCCAGCAGGAAACAGAGCATCACCTCAAGCCGGGCTTCCAGAGAAGAAAGATCCATATGCAGAATTTCTGCACAGCGTTTGATTTTATAAGTAACTGTATTCTTATGAATAAAAAGATCGGCGGCGGTGTCCTGTACACTGCCGTTATGTTTCAGATAACAACGGAGGACTTTCGCAAGATCGCTTCCTTTCTCCCTGTCATAGGTGAGCAGCGGTCCCATAATCTGCCTGCAATAATCCCTTGCAATATCCATATCTTCAATACCCATCAATAAGCGATACATACCCATATCATCGTAGAAACAGGCATCTTCAGATACAGCATGTTTTTCTACCAATTTCAGAATTGCCTGTGCCTGACGATAACTCTTATAAAGGCATCGAATGCTTTGCGTAAGTTTTCCTGTTCCGCTTAAAAATTCAGCAGTTTCTGAGACTTCTTTCCTGACATGAATTTTTGCCCGGTCTACGACCTTTCGAAGCTCTTCTCGTGTCTGGCAGGCCGATATCATCATAACTTCCCGCCCTGACGGAAAAACTGCAATATGTTCATACACGTGTTCCATATGCGCGGAAAGCGATGCCGCCAATTTTTTGGCTATCCTTCGATCTTGTTCCGTTTCCTCGCCCTGATTTCCGGAGGAAGTTTCGTTGCGAAAAATCGTCACAGAATACCGCCACTCCGGCTCAAAGCCATACTGCATCAGTGGGACCCTGTATAACTCGGGTTTTTCCGGAAAAAAGACAGCATTCCGAAACGCCGCGCTTATAGTACTTTGACGATCATTATCCTGCATAATAAATTGACTGACCGGTTGAATCAACTTCTCCATTGCCGTATGCCACGGCATAGTAAACAACGGGAGACGCTCTTCATCGCAATATTTTTTCACTTCCTGCGGAACCTGAAAGATGTATCTGCCCATGTTCAAAATGACACCGGCAGCCTTTTTCTCTTTCAACGCGCGAATCATAGCAAGCAGAGCATGGTCATCCTTCTGATCCAATCCGACTCCCGTCATCAGAACCAATTCTCCGCCCGTCAGATACCCTGCCATCTCCGGGGTTTCCGAGACATGCACCCATTTCACCTGTCGCTCCAGGCCTTCTTTTCCGGCTATCAGCGTTAGATCTGATCCCGGAAATTGTTCTAGAATTTTTTCTATCGTCACTGCCATTTT
>CAYYEB010000137.1:0-5487 GCA_964470725.1 uncultured Lachnospiraceae bacterium
GGTTTCGTTAAAATATTATTGACGAAAAACTCCCATACTACCATGCGGAATTTTCCCCCTTTCATAAAAAATTTTTCAAGTTGCAGTGTTGCTTATTACAGATTATACTTATCCGCCAGCTTCAGCAGATCATCGTCATTCTTGACTTTATGAAGTTCGTCGAGAAGTTCTTCATTCTGCAGAACATCCATGAGAGCAGCCATGTGTTCCAGATGCTCATCATGATTACATGATGCCAGTGTGAAGAAAAGATCTGCATAAGAGTCCGGATCATCCTTGTCAAATACGACCGGCTTCTGTGTCTTCATAAACGAGATCGTTGTCTTGAAGACCTTTCCGCCGCCTTCCTGTGCGTGCGGCATTGCAACTCCCGGAACCAGAACAAAATAGGGTCCGTATTTTCCGACGTTTGCGATAATGTCTTCCGGATACTGTTCCGTAACCGTTCCGTCGGCCAGAAGAGGTTTCACACATGTCCGGATGGCATCCTGCCAATCCTTACATTCATCTACAAAAATCGTATGCTTATTTTCCACAAAATCTCTCAGCATCGACATAATTTCCGTTTCCTCCAAAAATACGGGGCTGCCGCCGCAAAAGGTTTGACAGTCCCGAAAGATTGTTGCCTGTCAGTAAGATTTTTATCAGAGAACAGATCTGAACGGTACGTTCGGTTCGTACTCGAAGCAGTCATGGAATCCTCTGTCATGATGATAAGCAAACTTATCTTTATCTGTCGGATATGTATAATGTCCGCCGACTTCCCAGAAGAACGGATGGAACTTATATTCCAGACGATCCTTTCTCATCTCCCAGAGTACACGGATTTCATTGACATCCGCCTGGAAGTTTGTCCATACATCATAGTGAATCGGGATCACAACCTTAGCCTGAAGAGCTTCTGCCATACGGAGAATATCCGTAGCTTCCATCTTGTCCTGAATACCCACCGGGTTGCAGCCGTAAGAGCCGAATGCAACGTCAACTCCGCCGTACTTCTTTGCAATATCCTTGCCGTGCTTTGCGAAGTAGATGGAATAATGAGAATCACCGCTGTGGTAGATATTTCCGCCAGGCGTACGGATCAGGTAGTTTACTGCCTTCTCATCCATATCCATCGGGCACTTGCCCCACAGATCTTCACGATCCGGGCCTGTGGAGTCCGTCGTTGTAATGCAGGTACGATCGAAGGAATCCATTGCCACGATCTCGATATCCTTGATCTTAATGACATCGCCAGGCTTTACAACTGTACATCTTTCTCTCGGTACGCCCCAGTTCACCCATGTATCAACCGACTTCTGCGGGCCGATGAACGGAACCGGAATCTCGTTGCCCTTGTCGTCCGTTGTGGTCATGCCGCTGTGAAGAACATGTGCTGCAAACTCAGCACTCATATGATCCTGATGATAATGTGTTGCCAGGACCGCATCCACCTGCTTCACAGCAAACGGATCGATTACAAACGGAATATTTCTGAGGTTCGGCTGCATAGCTCTGCATCCGCCCATGTTTGCCATCTGATGGCCAACCTTCATCTTGCCGTCGCCATGTGTTCTCTTACCGTTGCCGGCCCAGAGGTCAACCGTAATGTTTGCACCGCCCGGTGTCTTAAACCAGATGCCTGTGCATCCAAGCCACCACATCTCAACTGTGCCCGGCTTTACATCAGCACGTTCGATCTCTTCATTCAGCCATGTACCCCATTCCGGAAATGTGTTCATGATCCATTTGTCTCTTGTCATTTCACTGATCTTACTCATAAAATCCTCCTTACGAATATCAGATGTGAGTGTGAAAATGTGAATTGTTAGCAGATGCTTTGTTCGCTGCACGGAAACACATGAATTCGAAAATCCGGTTTTTCGTCATCCGGTATTGTTCCGTGCTTTCGTATCAACTGAATCTATCATATCTCTTTTTATGATTATTTCAACGCATTTATATGATTATTTTCTCGATTTACGATCAGTCTTTATTTTATTTTAATTTTTCTGACCATTTTATAAAGACACTTTATTGAAGTCTGTTTCTTTTCTTTCTCTTTTTTGTGAATTTTTGATATGTATTTATGATAAATGCTCAAATCGTTCATAAAATTGGAAATTGTTCATAAGGAACGGTTGAACCGCAATCCGAACGATGATATGATCATTTTGAACTCATAAAGGGATAAAGTCCTGCTATTCAATCATCTTTATGGCATTGAACGACGCTTTGCACACGTCAGGGATTTCAGGACACGGAAGGGGCTAAGCTTGCCCTCCTTTCCCTCCTTTTATGGAAATGATCATTTTCGGTTTTTTCTTTTATTTTAAAATGATCGTATAACTCGAATTTGATCATATAGTGAGCTCTTTTGTTCTTTTTTTCATGCAATGGCATATTTTTATACCATTATGTGAATTGCTTAGGCGGATAAGTTACCGGTTGCAAATATTCACCGACGCGCCTCAGGAGCGAACAGCAATCTCTTTTATACATTAAATGATGCGAGGTAGAATCTGGTATGAACATTTTTAACGGACTTTCCTGGCAAATGATTTTTGTCATGGTGATAGGTCTTCTCTTTGTCATTTCGGGTCTTTCCAATTTAAGTGACTATCTTACTTTAAGAAAACCCGGTGCTCTTTACACCGCTGAAGTTCTTCACAGCGTACATAAGGAACTTAAAGACAAGAAAAACAGATATGTACAATATTACTGGGAACTCTCCGTTCGTTATCAGAAGGGAAATCGTCTGGTTCCCGCAACGATCAAATCCACGACGCAATACGAAAAAGGTGAAAAATTGCTCGTTGCCGAAAAGGGAGATGTGGTCTCCGCTGTTGATGACGACAAGAAAAACGGCTTCACCGGTCTTTTCCTTGCTCTTGCCGGAATCGGCATCATCGCTGCTCCTATCATCAATCAGAATTTCGGCATTGTTGCTGTTTCCTTTGTTCTTGCAGCCGTTCTCTTTTTTATAGGAATGGCTCTTATCACCTACTGGAAAAATGAGAGAATTGAAAATCTTCAGGAGGTGGACGGAACGATCACTAAGCTGATCCTCTTCCAGACCGATAAGGAGAAGCGTTACGTGATCACGCCAAAGCACTGGTATCCGCTCATCAGTTACACCCGTCCCGATGGAGAACACAGGGAATTCTTAAGTAAAATCAATTCCAATTATCAGTCCTCATTTAAGATCGGTTCAAAGGTAAAACTGTACTGGGATGACGCAAAGCAGAAAATTCTTGAACGCCGTCCCACCATAGCACCGCTTATCGGCGCGCTTGCCTGCTGGGGATTCGGTATTTACGGTGTGATCAGCGCGTTCTTTATGTAATTCTGTACTCGTCGGCAAAACATATCTCCCGGCTCGTATCTTTTCTTAAATTAGCTGCACTATGCATTTGCATTAGCATATATTTTATTAAGGAGGAAATCATGGAATATTCACTGGGTCTTTATGAAAAAGCGATTCCGGTCGGTTTCAGCTTCCCTAAGATGTTTGAAATCACACGGGAATGCGGCTTTGACCGTCTGGAGATCAGTATCGACGAAAGTGACTGGAGGCAGGCGCGTCTTGACTGGGCACCGGAAAAGCAGAGAGAGCTTGGAATTTTATCCCGGGCTGCCGGCACACCGATTCGTACCATGTGTCTGAGCGGTCACAGAAAATGGCCCTTTGGCTCACACGATGAGGCTACCCGGAAGCACTCTATGGAAATCATGAGAAAGGCAATTGAGTTCTGTGTCAATGCCAACATTTCCATTATTCAGCTCGCCGGCTATGATGTATACTATGAAAAGGGCGATGAGGATACCAGAAAGTGGTTCGCAGAAAATCTTCAGAAAGCTGCAGATTATGCGGAACGCTGGGGTGTCGTTCTTGCATTTGAGACAATGGAAACGCCGTTCATGGATACTGTCGAAAAGTCGATGAAGTATGTCAATCTCATCAACAGCCCATGGCTTGGTGTCTATCCGGATATCGGAAACTTAAAGAATGCATCCGTGATCTACGGGACAGACGTCGTAGAGGATATGAAGAAAGGCGCCGGCCATATCTTTGCCGTACATCTGAAGGAAACAAAGCCGGGTGTCTACCGCGATATGAATTTCGGACACGGCGGACATACCGAATATGAGCGCTGCATTACGGCCGCCCTTCAAATGGGAGTCCGGATCTTCACCGGAGAATTCTGGTATCAGGATGGTCAGGATTATATTGCCACAATTAAAGAAGCATCACAGTTTCTGCGCGGAAAGATCGAAGATTCCGCAGCGAAACTCGGATTGTGATTCTTTGTTCACGGGGACGGGTCACGGATCATGGCCTGTTGCAGCGGGAAGTTCCTGCCCGCTGGGACGCCTGGCGCAATCATGCCACGATCCGAGACCCTGCATACTTCAAACTGCCCAGTACAAAAGAGTGACAGAAAAAATCCTGCCACTCTGTATATAAAATTAAAGGAGAACAGAAATGCTGGAAGAACTCAAGCAAAAGGTTTATGAAGCAAATATGCTGCTTCCGAAGTACAATCTTGTCACATTTACATGGGGTAACGTATCAGGCGTAGACCGCGAAAAGGGTCTCTTCGCGATCAAACCATCAGGTGTTCCATATGAAGATCTTCGTCCGGAAGATATCGTTATTGTCGATTTCGACGGCAACAAGGTAGAGGGTGACATGAATCCTTCTTCCGATACAGCAACTCATGCATGGCTGTACAAGAACTGGGATGATATCGGAGGAATCGTTCATACACATTCTTCCTATGCCACAAGCTGGGCTCAGTCCGGCCGCGACATTCCCTGTTATGGTACAACACACGCCGATTATTACTACGGTTCCGTTCCATGCCTTCGCTGCCTGACAAAGGAAGAGCTGGATGAGGCGTATGAGCTGAATACAGGAAAGCTCATCGTTGACGAGTTTGCAGCAAGAAAGATCGATCACAATGCTGTTCCGGCAGCTCTTTGCAAGAATCACGGCCCGTTCGCATGGGGCAAGGATCCTGTCAAGGCTGTCGAAAGTGCTGTTGTTCTCGAAGAAGTAGGCAAGATGGCATTCCGTACGGAACTGATCAATCCTAAGGTTGCGACCGCTCCGCAGTATCTGCAGGATAAGCATTACTTCCGTAAGCACGGACCGAACGCTTACTACGGACAGGGACATAAGAACTGAAAATGACCCTGTAGAATCATCATTCGGTGGCAAAACATATCTCATTTAAGGCTGCCGAAAGGAACCGCATCGATATTTATTCGCTTAACAAAAGGAGCCCGCAGAGGGCTCCTTTTCCATCAAAAATTGTAATTTCTTTATAAGGAGGATTGAAACATGCGTGTACTTATGATTAACGGCAGCCCTCATAGCAAGGGGAATACATCGATTCCGGAAAAGGAAGTCTTCCACACCACCAATTTCATCAGGTAATGCATAAATGAGTTGGCTCTCATACTGTCTTCATATTATAGGAAATTTCTACAATTTAATAA
>CAYYEB010000138.1:0-5471 GCA_964470725.1 uncultured Lachnospiraceae bacterium
GATCTTCAGAACGGATATTTTGTTTACCAGGATCCGGACCTGTTCTGTTTCGGAATTGATGCGGTACTTCTGGCACATTATCCGAGGCTGAAAAATGGAGATCATATTCTGGACATGGGATGCGGATTTGCTCCGATTCCCTTTATCGTGCTGGCAGATGCACAAAAGGAAGGAAAAAAGGTACAGATTACCGGGCTGGAACTGCAGGAACAGGTGGCGTCTACGGCCCGGAAATCTGTTCAGGATAATCATCAGGAAAAAAACATTTCCATTGTACAGGGAGATATAAAAGAAGCTGCGAAGATCTTTGGCGCAGCTTCTTTTTCACTTGTGCTGTGTAATCCTCCCTATATGCCGGTTACGGACGGATTGGTCGGATCTTCTAAGGAAAAGGCTATTGCACGAACCGAACTGAAGTGTACGCTGGAAGATGTCATTCGTGAGGCGGGATCTTTGCTCAAAGTAGGAGGAAGGTTTGCAATGATTCACAGGCCGTTTCGTCTGGTGGAGATCTTTGAAAAAATGCGAAGGTACCATCTGGAACCGAAGCGGATGAGACTGGTATGTCCGTATCAGGATGCAGCGCCGACGATGGTGCTGATAGAGGGAGTCAAGGGCGGAAGACCATATCTTCAGGTGGATGCTCCGCTTGTGGTATATCAGAAAGATCGCAGCTATACCGATGAGGTGCTGAAAATATACGGATATAAATGATGTGGGTGTAAAAAGTGATGATTCTTTCATGCGTATAAAAGAAGTATCACTGAAAGATTACGGCTTTAAAGTCAGATAAAATATTGTCTGACTTACAGGGAAAATAAAAACAGGAGAGAAAAATGACGGGAACTTTGTATGTATGTGCCACACCGATCGGAAATCTGGAAGATATGACACTTCGCTGCCTTCGCATCCTGAAGGAAGCGGATCTGATTGCTGCAGAAGATACAAGAACATCCGGTCATCTCTTAAATTACTATAAGATTACAACTCCTGTGACAAGCTACCACAAGTTTAATGAGGAGACGAAGGGCGAAGAACTGATCGGAAAACTTCTTCAGGGAAAAAATATTGCCCTGATCACGGATGCCGGTACGCCGGCTATTTCGGATCCGGGGGAAATTCTTGTCCGAAAATGTCTTGAGGCGGGAATCACAGTGACATCTGTTCCGGGATGCAGCGCCTGTGTGACGGCATTGTCACTTTCCGGTCAGAACACGCGAAGATTTGCCTTCGAAGGATTTCTTCCGCAGGAAAATAAAGAGAAAAAAGAACTGCTGGAGGAACTGCGGAACGAATCCAGAACGATGGTCTTTTATGAGGCCCCGCATCGTCTGAGCAGAACACTGCAGAGTCTTTCCGATACATTCGGAGAAGGACGCAGCATTACTCTTTGCCGGGAACTGACGAAAAAACATGAGGAGATCACAAAAACCACAATAGGAGAGGCGATTGCCCATGCGAATGTGACGGCTCCGCGAGGCGAGTACGTTCTTGTCGTGGCCGGAAAAAGCCGTGAAGCGATTCAGGCCGAGAGGGCCGATGCATGGAAGGAGATGTCCATTGCGGATCATGTGCAGATGTATGAAGATAAGGGCATGACGCGTAAGGATGCGATGAAGGCCTGCGCGAAGGATCGGGGCATCTCAAAGCGGGATGTGTATCAGGAGCTGCTCGGAAAATAAGTATTGCAAAAGTTGTCATGTTCGTTGGCAAAACATATCCCCCTGGCGCTCAAAATCGTTTTGGATTCGCGTCCGACCGTAATGAAAACCTTGTGATATAGTTTCCTATTGGCAACCTCCTTTTTATTGTCTTTCGATTTTATTTTAATATAAGCAATTTCTGAAATCTTACAAAAATAGCCACGCAAATTTGTGAAATTTTTTTCAGAGGTATTGTGCAAAAAAGTACGGGATGATATACTCGAACTGAACGTCAAGTAGGGGACTTGACGGAATTTTTGCCAGGGGAGAATGACAGAATTGATTACGGGGAGTGAAGAGGAAAGCCGCAAATTGATGATGAATGCGGCTATAAAAATAGTTGCGGAACGAGGTTTTGAAGGGTTCACAACAAAGAGATGGGCGTCTACTGCGGGAGTGGCAGAAGGCTCACTTTATTATCACTTTAAGAGTAAAGATGATCTGTTGGAACAGACTTTTTATTATATTGATCATGAGGTAGCGGATCTTTACAGCGATGTGACGGATGTATTCGGAAAGATTAAAGACTGGAAAGATCTGACGGCGTATCTGACAGACGGATGGAAGAGGTACTATTATTATCTGGTAAAGAATCCGGAAAAAACACTGTTCTATTACCGTTATCTGACATCACCGAGATATAACGAAACTGTACAGAAATCCCAGTTCGCTTATTTTGAATCTTTCCAAAAACAGCTGGATCAGAATCCGAAATTAAGCTATCTGAAGGACAAGGCAAACTGGAATGTTTTGTGGACCTATGTAGTGGAAACGACAGTCTCCTTTGCATTTCGTGTAGTGACGGGAAGTATCGAAAATACAGATGAAAATTTCGAACAGATGCTGAATCTGAGCATGCATGGGCTGCTCGGGATTCTGGCAAAAGATGAAGATGAGGAATGATCGGTACGAACTGAGGTGGCATTGTATGTGTCATTTGCAAAGGGGAAGATCAGGGTTCGGCAATTTCATGGTGAGAAGAAAGAAAGGCACGAATTTCCGAAAGGAAGTCCGTGCCGTATTTTTTACAGCGAACCGGATCCATTCCTTCCACAAAGAAAAGATCACGAAATGTCAGAGGACGGCGTGCGGCAAGTTCATGAAGAACGGCATCGGAACAGATTTTTTCAGGAGGTATTTTGTGTTCACGGGAAAGACGTGCTCTTACGCTTTTTAAGTCACGATAGAGTCTCTGAGATTCTCTGCCCCTGATCAGATAAGAGACAGGAGCTGTTTGAAAACGTCCCTTTGAAAGACAGACGGAACAGTTGCCGCAGTAGTCGGGTGCGTGTTCACCGAAATATTGGAGGAGCATCTGTCTTAAACAGGACTGTGCTCCGGCATATTTTTGCATTTCATGAAGCTTTCTGCGTTCAAGGGACCGGACCTCCGGGGAAGAGGCGCGTTCAATAAAGAAACGATTGAGTGAGGGGTCACGGTCATGAAACAGAAGAATACAGTCAGAGGGAAGACCATCTCTTCCGGCCCGACCGGCTTCCTGTTCATATGACTCTATGTCCTGCGGCATGTTATAATGAATGACATAGCGGACATCAGGTTTGTCGATTCCCATGCCGAAGGCATTGGTGGCTACAATAAGAAGGCAGGACCCGTTGAGCCAGAGTTCCTGATTTTTCTGCCGTTCTTTCGGATCAAGACCGGCATGATATCTGAGAGATGGGATACCGACACGATTGAGTCTTTTGACGAGATGTTCCACCGATGATCTGGTCCGACAGTAGATAATGCCGCTCTGACCGCGGTATTTTGGAAGAATATGAAGCAGCGTATCCCACTTGTTTTTTGTGTGTCTGACTTCGTAGTATAGATTCGGACGATCGAATCCCGCTGTAATGACGGAGGGATTCTGAAGATGTAAGAGACGTATGATATCGTCACGAATTTCCGGAGATGCCGTAGCGGTAAATGCGGCTATGACGGGATGCTGCGGTGAAAGAGAGGATACGAAATCCGGAATGTGGCGATAGGAAGGCCGGAATTCGCGGCCCCACTGGGAAATGCAGTGTGCCTCATCAATGCAAAGAAAAGAGATCTTCATGGAAGATGCGGCTGCACGAAATGATGGTGTCTCAAGACGTTCGGGAGCAAGATATAAAAGTTTCAGACGACCCTCAATGGCAAGAGACAGAGTCTTTTTCTGCTCCTTTGAAGACTGCAGGGAAGTAAGCCCGGCCGCGGGAATTCCTCTTCTTTGAAGAGCCGCAACCTGATCCTGAATCAGGGAGATGAGAGGGGAAATCACAAGAGTCATTCCGGGGAAAAGCAGGGCCGGAATCTGAAAACAGATGGATTTTCCTCCTCCGGTGGGAAGTATGGCGACGAGATCTCTGTGGGACAGAAGTGTATCAATGATATGTTCCTGCCCTTTTCGGAAAGAAGAGTAGCCGAATACTTTCTGCAGTACCTGATATTTTTCCGGGAAATTGTGTTTTTTGCCGTTTTCAAAATAAGAATTCATAAAATTACCTCATTTACGTTAAGAAGGAAAGCCTGATCAGTGAGAAAATTAAATAGAAAAATTTCCGCTGAAAGGGCGGAGGGAAAAAGAAAAAAAGAGAAAAAGAAAAGAAGCAGAACACAGAAAGTGATTCTGGCAATTTTCCTTGCGTTTCTGATACTTATCGGGACTGTGGGACCATATGTGCTGTATGCCTTTGTGCTGCGGGGACAGGGTGAACCATCCGCAAAAGGAAAGAAAACAAATTCAGAAGCTGTCGTTTATAAAACACAGAGTTCCATGCTTTTGAGGATGAGATGGCGTTTTCCGGAGCTGACACCTCTTGTGAGGGATTCTATTGCGATTCCGGGAATGAGACAGGCCGAGGCTCTGCAGGGACAGTTCCGTGCGTTGACGATGTGTACGTCTATGACGCCCCAGGGAATGGCAGTGACGGAAAAATATATTTTCATCAGTGCGTATTGTCATACACACAAACACAATTCCGATCTGTTTATGATTGACCGCAAAACAAAGAAGTTGATAAAAACAATTGCTCTGGGAACAAGAGCTCATGTGGGAGGAATGGCCTATGACATGAGGCACCGGATTGTCTGGGTATCCGGCGGAACAAAGGGAGCAGCGAAAGCGATCGGCTATGAACTGAGTACTCTGGAAAATTATGATATCAAAGATATGAAACCCGCACGGGCAAAATTTAACTACACGCTTGCCACAATCACCCGGAATTCATATATGACGTATGCAGACAATGCGCTTTATATCGGCTATTATACCACAAGCGGACTGTCAGAGCTGGAACGATTTAATCTGACCGATGAAGGAGGACTGAAGGCTCAGATTTATGTGGACTATGATACCCTGCATGAAAGCGTGGTCGCCGATTTCAGTGCCGTGACATCGGGTCGCGTGCAGGGAGCGGCGAAGGAAGATCCGTTTCTGTATCTGTCAAAGTCCTATGGCGTGGATGATTCGGCGCTTCAGATTTATCAGGTGGATGAAAACAGTAATGAATTTCAGGATAAGGATGCGGATAAGGTCTGGAGATTTCCGCAAAAGCTTGAACAGATCTGTGCGGTGGACGGGAAATTATACTGTCTGTTTGAATCCTCGGCGTATGCCTACAGAGAACAGCCGTTTCTTCTGATAGACAGGGTTCTTGTGTTTGATACCAGCGATCTGAATCCGGAGGCAGAGGAGCCGGAGAATATCGTGGATATCGGAAAGTAATGATTCGAGATGAGTACCGTCGTTACGGTTCAGACATAACGCAAGGGACGGGCCTTAAA
>CAYYEB010000139.1:0-5434 GCA_964470725.1 uncultured Lachnospiraceae bacterium
GCAAGACCTACATAGATAAGAGATTTACCAAGAATGGACTGATCTTCGGAAATAGCACCCAGAGCTGCGCTTGCTGCGGAAGCAACTGCGATACCACCACCGATACAGGAAATACCGGTAACCAGAGCTGCTGCGATATAGCCCATACCTGTTGCAAATCCGCTGCCTGTGGAAGCTGTAGCAGCCTGTGCGTTTACGCCGCCTGCGAGTGCCGCAACGGCCGCCACAATGAGAAGACCGAAGAAGGTAATGACATTCACTGCAAGATGTGACTTAAAACGTCCTTTTGTCTGTTCTCCTTTAATAAATGTGATTCCGGGAACGATGATGCTCAGTACAAGTGCGATGACCAGTGTAATTTCGATTGCGAGTGACATAAGAAATACCTCTCTTTCTTATATAGAAAACTCTGTTGATTGATTGAACAGATTATATGACGCTTCTTTTTGGTGCGTCAGCATACAAAAACTTTGTGTTGTATGAAATAAAGCTGCATTCATCAGGCGGTGTGCGCCTTGCGATGCTTGAAGAAGGAATGGAACGGTCTTCCGTCTCCTTTGTAGAAACGGGAGAACATCTCGTAGTATTCCAGACGAAGTACCTGGATACCGACGATCAGACCTTCCATACCCATGACAAACAGGTTTCCGAGTACGATGACCACCCAGTTCGGATGTCCGGCTTCCGCTCCGGCCAGCATCAGCACAACCTGCATCATAGCGGCATGGCTGACGGCAAAAGCACCGATACGGACGAAGGACAGTGTGTTGGAGAAGAAGGACAGCAGCACTTCGAACATTTCGAAGAAGCTCTGCACGATGAACATTCCGATTCCGTCACCGAACTTCGGGCCTTTCTTCTTTTCGATGATCGCTGTCAGAGGTTCCTTGAAGAACATGAGGATCAGCGGTGCAACAAAGAACAGAAGAATGAACCACACTGCTGTGATCGTGTGTCCTGTTCCGAACGCGGCGAACATGAAAATGATGACGCCGGAATAAAAGATCAGTCCGACGATGGAGTTTGTTCCGAAAAATTCATTTTCCTTATCTCCCAACCGCTTCGAATTGATGATGTTCAGGATCATCGTCGCGATGATGAGGAACATACCGAAGACGATGGCACAAACGAGAACCGTATTGATGGAACCGATTCCCGGAAGTTTGATCATATCATCCTTGGGCTTCAGCCACAGATGCCTGATCGGTTTGTCTTCAAATCCGAAGAAGGAACCGAACATGAGTCCGAAGAACGTGGAGAACACTCCGGCGCAGCCGATGATTCCGGCAAGCTTCATGTGCTTGAAATGATACAGAAGAGCTCCGCCGATCAGAAGCACAAGACCCTGGCCCCAGTCACCGAACATCGCTCCGAAAATGAAGGAGTAGGTGATGGCGATGAAGATGGTCGGATCAAGTTCCCGGTAATTCGGAAGACCGTACATTTCCACATACATTTCGTAAGGCCTGAACAGTTTCGGATTCTTCAGCTTTGTCGGAGGAACAAGTGCCTTGTCATTGGAATCCTTTGCGGTACTTGTGTCTTCGATAAGGCAGACAACCTTGTCATCCGACTCGATTTCCTTCTGGAACTTTTTCACATCACTTGCTGCCATCCATCCGCACAGAATGTAATATTTTTCGTTCTTGTTCTGAATGATGGCTGCCATCTTCCGGACATCGAAGTTATTGGAAAGAACTTCCAGCTCATCCTCAGCCGCAAGCAGCAGTGGGGCGTCAGCCTTCAGTGCATTTTCCATCTGCTGGTCGATTTCCTGAATTTCCTGTTCTTTCTGCTTTTTCTGCTCCTTTAAGGATGCAAGCATCTCGGCAGGAGTGCCGGTGGCATTTTCCGGAAGAGGAATCCGTTCAAAATGCATGGAAGAATATACCGCATCGATCTTGTTGGATTCTGACTCCGGAGTGAAATACGCGCCCCAGACGAAATCTTCATTCTGATAACATTTGTAGAAAATGGTATCAAAATTATCGTAAATATAATTTCTGAGTTTCACGTAGAAGTCTTTCGGAATTTTTCCGAAACGAAAATCTACGAAGTGATATTTGAGAAGATTATTGAGATCCGACGGCATGTCCTTGAAAGGGGTCAGTGTTTTGATCTCTTCTGCAAGTGCATCCACTTCCTTGCCGATGTCGCTCTTTTTCTTCTTCTGCGCTTCAAAGGTCTGATCGAGACTGCCGATCATCGAAATGGCTTTCTCAACGTCAACCTTTCCTTCCGCCGGTTTTGCGCCTGTTTTTTTCAGGAGATCGGAATACTCTCCGATCTTATCCAGCGGTCCTTTGTAAGGATTTGTTTCCCTGAATGGAACCAGATCTTTGACATCGCCAAGTTCCGTCAGTGCATTTTCCAATTGAATATCGTACTTGGAAAGGTACTGATCGACGACCCGGTCGAGATCGGATACCGGCCCGGTCAGGGAAATCAGGTTCATTTTTACAATCATTTTTAGTTACCTCTTCAATACATATTTCATGGACTCGTCCGGTGACAGTCCATACCGTACACACTCCATTGCCGTCGTCAACCTGTAGATTTCATGCTCCTTCAGGTAGAGGTAGCTGTAAAGTGAGGCGATGGAATACGGATGTTTTTCGGCGCCCCTGCGAATGGTATCCCGGCAGGTCTTCGTGTACATGAACTGAAGATTTTCGGGAGTCAGATCCTTTAGGGTACGGCCGTAATAGGTTGTGGCGAGAACCTTTCCGAAAGCATCTTCGGAAGGAGCTTCCACAAGCTGGCGGATTTCGTCCTTCTTCAGTTTGTAGAGGACCGGAATCGTCAGAGCGTAGATGGAAACATCATCCATCTGATAATATTTTCTGGCACGGTAGATGTACCAGAGATTGAGCATATCGAATTTTGTGCCATAGAACTCGGTCAGGATGTCATAATTGACTCCCTTTCCCGCAATTTCCTTCCGATCTTTCCAGATCGTGCTGAAATGGAAGAGATCCATGGCCGTTTCAAAATCGAACAGCGTCGCATTTTCATTCCGCTTCAGGACATCGGACATCGGTGCATAGTAGGGAGAACCCTTCAGTGCGTTGATGTATTCCGGAACGGTAGATGCCGCACGCAGCGCATTGACGTTGATTTCGGAATAGCGGTCGAAATAATGCAGATACATATTGTACTTTTCGGGAACAGGTTCCTGCTGAAAGACACCGGACAGGATCTGTTTCATAGCTCGTAAATCGTATCTGCGTGCATAATGCGTGAGGAAGGACTTCTGCTCGTCATTGGAAAAACGATAGATTTTTTCGAAATCCCGGAACAGAGAGTCCAGAATGCAGGTTTCCAGAAGTCCGCGGTGAAGTGAATCTTCATCATCGGAAGACGGAATGCATTCCGCATAGGAGGGATTCTTCTTCAGATATCCGGCAACTGCCGAAATATCAGGAAGAGATACAATCTCCCGGAAATCATCCTCGGTATAAAAACGGCCCTGCATGGCGCGGACCTTCGTGACGACGCCGCTGTAAGCTAATAATCCACTGCTCATTTCGTCACCCTTTCTTGGTTTCAGATCATTATAAAAGCATCTTTTTCACGAGTTCATCCGCGATTTCATCTTCACGGGACTTGTATCTTTGTTCAAGTCCGGCAAGAATGCGATCATTCTCAGATGAAAGCTTTTTGACGGAGTCTTCATATTTCTTCTGAAGAGATGCCTTCAGTTCTGCAAGCTGCTTCTGGGAAGCCTCTTCGGTTTCCTTGTCGTAAGCGGCCATACGGTCGTCGTTAGCTTTGAGCAAATCTTTTTTGCGCTCTTCTGACTGAGCAAGCGTCTGATCGGCGGCATTTTCAATTTTGTCGAGCTGATCTAATACCGGATCTGCCATATCTGACCTCCTTTTCCCTCAATATTCATATCTGTGCCGTGAAGAGGCATATCTTTCTCACTCACACACGACGAAGAGTCTGCTGTCACGCATTCCTATAAATAAAATGACAAGTGCCAGGTACGGCAAATGACAGCGCTCCATATGACGGTTGCTATTGTACACCTTCCTATTGTACAAATAGAAGAACAATGGTAGCCAAAGAATTTGGCAAATCCGTCAAATATTTGGACAATTTTGGACGGCTTATATAAGGAAAGTTTATGGGCAATTGTCACAAGGTGACAAGAGAAAGAGGAAAAAATCCGAAAGGTACAGTGGCAATCGCTTAATTTGTGACGGACCGTTTGCTTCATACATTTACAATGGATGAGGAGAACTGCTATAATGCGGCAGGAATATTGATAACTTGAGGTTGACGGATCTCGGCCTATAGCCTGTTGCTCCGGGACGCTCCCGCTCGCTCGTTCTCGCAACAGTTCTAAGCTTGTGCGGCGCCTGAGGCTTGCACTCGCTAAGAACTGGCGGAACTCGGACGCCCGGAGCAATCAGGCCATGGGCTGAGATCCTGTATAGCATAGAAGCGAATTATAAATAAATTGGAGAAGAATTACCATGAGACTTCGGAATGTGCCTGAGGCGAAAGAAATTGTTGAAAAGAGTCCCTATGTGATTCATGACGCTGCTTCACGTCGTGGGCACTGGAAGGATGGAAGTGAAAAGCCGCTTTTTCTTGAGATCGGTATGGGGAAAGGCCGTTTTATTATAGAAAGCGCGATCCGTCATCCGGAAAATGAATATCTCGGTATGGAGCGGTATGAGAGCGTGCTGTTCCGTGCGTGCGAACGCATGGAGGGACAGGGATATAAGACGCCCTATGATAAGATGCAGTATGAGAAGCATCCGGAGCTTCTGGAGGAGTTTCATACCCCTGAGAATCTGCATTTTCTTGATATGGATGCAAAGGAGCTTCCGGAGATCTTCGCGCCGGGTGAGGTGGATAAGATTTATCTGAATTTTTCGGATCCATGGCCAAAGGCCCGCCATGCAAAACGTCGTCTTACGTCTCATCAGTTTCTTGCGATTTACGAACAGGTATTAAAAAAGGAAGGAACTCTGGAATTCAAGACGGACAACGGGCCTCTGTTTGATTTTTCAGTGGAGGAGTTAGAGGAAGCACCGCACTGGAAACTTCTTATGAAAACATATGATCTGCACCATGATGCGGAACTTATGAAGGACAACATCATGACCGAGTATGAGCGGAAGTTTTCGGGACTTGGAAATAAGATCTGCAAACTGACGGCGCAGTACTGCCCGGACACAGTGCGAAAGTGACGGAGCATAGAGTACGGATACACAAAGTTGACGGGACTCAGATTATGGCCTGTATGTTTAGGAGAAATGAACAGTAGCGGAGCGCGAATCAAATGCTCCGAAATTTAAAAAAGTACTTGCAATCTGTGCATGAGATCACTATAATAGTTTTTGCGTTGTGAAACACAGAAAGCAAATGCGCTTCTAGCTCAGTTGGTAGAGCACCTGACTCTTAATCAGGGTGTCCAGGG
>CAYYEB010000140.1:0-5427 GCA_964470725.1 uncultured Lachnospiraceae bacterium
TTCACGGATATGGAGTCGACGCAGGTTTCGGCAATATTATAACGCGCACCGGTTTCCCACTTGTTCATCCATTCTTCTACGGCAAACGGTTTGATGTTCATAACAGTAAATCCTCCTCTAAAAAATAAGGCGCTCAGAATCTTACCTTATAACGCAATATGCGCCGTACCTACGGTAAAATTCTGAACGCCTTATGTTCTCCACCCGGTGGTGAAGAAGGTCATCAATGTGAAATTAGAAGCAGTGTAGCACAGAATTGGAAGGAGTACAAGAGTTACTTAAGCTCGCTGAAATACTTTCTCCAGCCAGGCCGCGTAATCCTTCACCCAGCCTCCGTCGCCGCCGAATCCGTGAGGCCAGCCGTTTAGGACGATTCTTCCGGTGGCAATGCCCATGCTCTTTAAGAGCTTATATTGTGCTTCAAACTGATCATAGAACGGGTCTTCCGTACCGTACACATAAAATGTGGGCGGAAGATTCGCTTCTTTTAATGCCCGCTGGTCCAATGTTCCGACAGACAGTCTTCCGTAGAAAGAGTAGATCATACCATCGGCGGAAGCGTGTGCCGGCACCTGATCCAATTCATCCGGCCGATAGGAGGAATCGAGAATCGTGCCGTTTACATCTTCATCATATCCCATCAGAAACTGTCCGGCCTGGATGCCGCCCGCGGAATATCCCATGACCACGATATCATCCGGATCGATTCCGTAGGTATCCGCGTTCTTTCGAATAAAGCGGACCGCGCGGGCCACGTCGAGCGCTCCTTCCTGCTGCGTATAGGGCGAAAGTCTGTAATCCACAATAAATGTCAGAAATCCGAGCTCCCGAAGTTCGGCCGCGGTCGGCAGTATTCCGATAGATCTATGCATAATGTCACCTCATTTTCCTGATATAACAGACATATAACGATACAGGTATGTTTCACACGTGTGTGCTGCCTGCAAGTCATTTCGTGCTTCAGTTGTCATTTTAAGAAATGAGATAATTGGCGTAAATTGCTTGTTCCTGATACTTGTATAACCGGAATTTATGAAAATGCAGGAAGGAACGGTCATTGCGACTCTGATCACAGGAAACATTGTGAAGATATAGGCAAAGGTATCCGCAAGATAACAACATATTGTGAACAAAGAGGGCTGCCGCACAGATTATTGTGGGCAGCTTTTTGCATGTACAACACTTTTTTCGATTGATATAATGAAAAACAAATAACCGGAAGGAGAACGACATGGGAAAGTTTTACTTTGTCCGTCATGGACAGACAGTCTGGAACGTGGAAAATAAGATCTGCGGAGCAAGTGACAGCCCTTTGACAGAAAAGGGGCATGAACAGGCGCGTGAAACAGGACGCGTGCTGAAGACGAAAATGGATGCGGGGGAAATATCGATCGATGAGATTCTGACGTCGCCTCTCAGCCGTGCTCATGATACGGCAAAGGAAATTTCGAACATCATCGGTGTACCCGTCCGGATTGAACCGCGTCTTATGGAACAGAACTTTGGAAAATGGGAAGGGACGCCGCGTGACGGCAGGGATTTTGCCCGTGCAAAGGCGAACTTTGTCGACAGCTTTGAAGGCGGAGAGTCAATGATGCGGATGGCACAGAGAATCTATAATCTCATCGATGATCTGAAGAAGGAGCCGGAAAAGACATATCTTCTGGTGGCTCACAACGGCATCTCCAGAATCATCGAATCCTACTTCCGCGATATGACGAATGAGGAATTTGCCGCATTCGGAATCAAAAACGCGGAAGTAAGGGAATACGATTTTTAGTCTTCGGCGGTTCCGAGATTCTTCTTAAAGAACGGTGTGATGTATGCAAATGCTTCCGGTACATTATATTTTATCAGGTCCAGCTGACTCCACATTACGGCAAGATTTGAATACCGTTCCGTATTTCCTCTGGAAGTGTAGTAGAAAGCAGCTCCTTCCTCAAAGTTTCTCGGCATGAAGTTCAGGTATTTGATTTCTCCGGTCCTTCTTCATAGGCCTTCTTTGCGGCAATTGCTTCTTCTTCCGGCTTGAAGAATCCGGCCATAGGGTCCTGAATCTATTTTCATTTTTCAGAAGGCTATATGTTTTTCGGTTTCGAAAAAATGGATGATTCGAAATACTGGGGGGAAACTTTGGACATTTTCTGATCACGGTGCCGGATTTTCAAAGTGACAGTGAATTGAGCCACTTCTTTATTGTTTCCGGAACGCCCTTTTCGGCATCTGACATTTCCACAGGCAGTCCTTCAAGGACTCTTGCGCCCGGCTCCAGTTCCTTGATCGTCTGATAGGTTCCGCCGTCACCGGATCCCATGTGGGTGTTAAACGGGACAATTGTCTTGCCTGTGAAGTCGAGCTGATCAAATAAGGTGTAGATAATCATCGGAATTGTTCGCAATATTCGATGTACCATTCTCTTCTTCAACGGGAAGCGTCTTCGCCCACACTCTTAAAAATACAAGAAATGTCCATGTACTGATGGCGGCTTCCGCCAGAGCGCCGGTTTCGTTGATCGGTGAATCCCATAGAAAATGACTGATCACGGGCACAAGGAGCAGAAGAATTCCCTGCTTCTTTTTCTTCTGATAGAAAATGATCCAGATGGCCACTGCGGCCAGAGCCGTATAGCACCAGTGGGAAATAATTCCGGAAACTCTTGAATTGAGGGTAAATCCGACCGCAGTTACAAAATCCTTATGAGAGCCGCTCACCTGCTGTTCGATATAGCTCAGGTCCTCCGAAATCTCAAATCCCATTCCGGCACACATTCCGGTGATCAGAAAATGTTCCCTGCGCCGGTATCCGATCAGAATGAGAAGAAGAACGACCGGAAGCAGCTTCAAAGACTCTTCAATCATCGGTGCTGTGACGGCGTCTCCCCAGAGCTTTACGAAGGATTTTGAAGTGAGATGCCGAAGCAGTGTTTCAAAATCATCGTTGAGTTCTCCTGCAATCCACCCCGGGATAAACCATCCCGAAAAAAATGCGATCACAGGAAGCTTTTGGGAAACGTGCATCTTTTTGCAGCTGTAACGTACGAAAAATACGAAGGGAATAAAATAAATCAGAAGCAGAAGAAAGCAGAACATCATCATCTGATATCTCGCAAGTGTTTCGCCTGCCGGTTTGATCGGATCAAGTTCCATGCAGCCGAATTCATTGCTGACGCCGATAAAGAACAGTATGAAAAATGCAACCAGTCCGACCCACCACTTTTTTGTTCTGTGTTCAAAGAAATCACGATTGAAAAGGCTCATGATGTAAAGACCTCCCTCCCCTCAGGGCCTTATACGATACCATATCGGAGATAACGGCACAAGGACCATATGCTTTTGAATGCCGGAAAAATATGTTTTGTCGGTTTCAAATTATGGGAGAGGTGTTTGAAAATATTTCGGCGGATTGCATTTAAAGACATGCTATAAGGCTTCAGAGAACTGTTTACTGGCAGTACTTCTTCCAGAACTCTTTCTCAGGCAGAGGCTTGGAGAAGTAATACCCCTGCAGATAGTCTCCGTGAATGGCCCGGATACCGTCGGCCATATCTTTGGTTTCGATGCCTTCGGCTACAACCAGCATATCGAGGTCGTGGCAGGTGCGGATAATATCCGGAAGAAGAGCCGTTTTATTCTTGAAATAACTCCAGGTGAAATCCTTGTCGATTTTCACGTTGGAGAAATGATTCTGCTGGAGTCGGATCATATTGGAATAGGAGCTGCCGAAATCATCCATTGAGAAAATAAATCCCTTTTGACGGAAACGTGTCATGGCATCATGCAGAAGATGGCGATCGATCATGCTTTCTTCAGTGATCTCCAGATGAATTTTCTCAGGTTTTAAATTATAAGTGTTTAAAATGGCAAGGAAGTCATCCAGCAGATTCGGGTTCTGAAACTGATCCGGAGATACATTGACATTGATCCATTTGAGCTGACTGTTCTTCACATCCTCACGGCTCATGAACGCACAGGCCTTTCGAAACATCTGATGACCGAGGGCATCCATACTCCCGTTATTGAGAGCCATTGGAATAAACTCATCCGGGAAAATATAACCGCCATTTCCATCGGACAGACGACACAAAGCCTCAGCGCCGTCAACTGCATTTGTTTTGGCATTGACCACCGGCTGCAGAAACATCAGAAGATTCTCATTGACGATGGAGTCCATAAGAATCCGGTGTACTTCATTTCGGCGTATCTGCTTGCGAATCCTGGCGGAATCGATGCAGATCGGCTCAAGCGCTTCGGACTGAGTCAGAAAATGATATGTATCCTGAAGCGTATTTTTGAAAACTTCTCTATCAGTCAATACAAGGTCAGGCTTTGTAAACATTTCATTAATGCTGATGTAATAATCGCCGTTTTCCGATGACCAGGGGCGTCCGAAACGGGCTGAGATTTCCTTAAGAACGGCATCCTGATCAAAAGGACGGGTTCCCGCGAGGATAAAGATACCATTTCCAAGATAGAAAGATGTGAGATCAGGCCACTTATGACTGATCCATGTGGCGATCTGCTGAAGACCGTATCCGGATTTCAGGGAACCACGCATCTGACGAAGGCCGGCATAATTGCGGATACCGAACCCCACAAGCGGGATAGCTTTCTGCCCGGAACGTTCATCAAGGAACTGGGTCCATCCCTTCGTATTAAAAAGCAGTGTCAGGTTGTCAATATACTGATCCGGATTCAGATAAAGCAAATAGACTATCTGAATGGCAAAGAGACAGAAAATGTTCATAATGACAATATGCGGGAGCAAAGCTCGCAGGAGAACTCCGCAAAAGAGAATGGCAAGGTATAAGTAGATACCGGTCTTCCGGATTCTTACTGACTCTTCGGCAGTAAAGGTGAGCAGCAGTGCCAAAATGATCCAGACAATAAACTGAATGTTGATAAAAGGATAAAGGACTCCGCTTTGATAGACTCCGTTATGGATGCTGAAAATCCAGCCGGTGAGGCAGCCAATGAGAAGGAAACCTTCTTCTGCAATGAAAATGTATTCGGCTATTTTGGCAGAGCGTGAATCCTTTTTACCTCCGGTGTTGAGAAGTTCCGCAGGAAAACGGAAGAAATAAAAACTTCGAGCAAGGAAAAAGCCGAAAAACAGGTAGTTGGCCAGCCAGAGAACCGGATCGGAAAAACGATTCCCGACGTTATCCATTTTCGCGGAAAGATAGTCCAGAAACATTGTGAGAAGATCGGTATAGAGAAGATCGGCAAAAATTTTGTTTGAAGTTATGGGAAGGCGTTTGCGGCCGATGAAAGCCCCTGCAATAATAGCAAGGAGTACAAGCGTTGGCATTGTATAATCCATATCCCACATAAAAAGACTTCCCCTCTTTTATGCCGTATTTTACGAACCCCCTTTGATTCGTCGGATACGACAGATGAATCTGCTTTCCTATTATTATAGCAGGTTTTC
>CAYYEB010000141.1:0-5420 GCA_964470725.1 uncultured Lachnospiraceae bacterium
TGCAACCGACTTATACGTTAAATTCATGCTGCGCCTAACGGCTTGCATTCATTAAGGACCGGCGTCACTCGGACGCCCGGAGCAATCAGTTCATGATTTAAGACCCTGTATACCATAGGAGTAAACAGTAACTATGCATCGCTGCTTCCTGAGGTATACAGAAAAAATCTGGTTTGCTATAATAAGCTGGAAGAAAGACGGGGAGCAAAGGGGCATGAAGAAAACGGTAGATGTAATTATTCCGACCTATCATCCGGATGAATCGTTTCGAACGCTTCTGGAGAGGCTTGTAAAACAGACCTATCCGGTGGGACATATTCTGATTATCAACACGGAAGAAAAATACTGGAAGGAAGATCTGATTAAGGGAATAGACAAGGCGGAAGTATTTCATATTCCGAAAAAAGAGTTTGACCATGGGGCGACACGGGATATGGGAGCCGGATTCTCTGATGCGGATCTTATCATGTATATGACACAGGACGCGATTCCCTGCGATGAACATCTGGTGGAGAATCTTGTCAAAGCCATGGAGCAGCCCATGGTGAAGGCGGCGTATGCAAGACAGCTTCCGAAGAAGGACTGCACGATTCCGGAGGGATGTGTGCGCAGCTTTAATTATCCGGAGGAAAGTACGGTTCATACATTCGAAGATCTGGAAACACAGGGAATCAAGACCTTTTTCTGTTCCAATGTCTGTGCTATCTATGATCATGAACTGTATACGGAGCTTGGCGGTTTTACGAGACCGTGCATTTTCAATGAAGACATGCTCTATGCGGCTCGAATTATAACGTTGGGATACGGAGTCGCGTATGCCGCCGATGCCAGAGTCCTGCATTCGCATAATTATACGAACCGTCAGCAGTTTCACAGAAATTTTGATAATGGCGTTTCACAGGCGATGCACCCGGAGATTTTCAGCAGAGTCAGCTCAGGCGGAGAAGGAATGCGTCTGGTAAAATATGTGACAAAGTATCTGAGACAGCTGAAGCGGGGGTATATGATACCCGGCTTTTATATACAGTGCGCGTTTCGATTGGTCGGATTTAAGATGGGAAAGTCATTTCGGAAGCTTCCGAAGTGGATGATCCTGAAATGTACGATGAACCGGGGATTCTGGGAGTATCAGGTTTCGGGAGACTGAAATGGAAAAGAATATGTGAATTAAAATTTGAATTTTCACAAATGTATCACAATTTTCAGATATCATACCTTCGTATGTTGAGGAAAGAGCCTCACGAAAATAACTAAGTCGAAAGGAGCATCTTGAATATGGATGATCAGAACAGGGAGGATCTGAATCAGAACCCTCAGGATGAGACAGGAAACAGTTCGGAAGAGTCGTATCACAGCGACTATGATCAGTATCGCAACAGAATACCGGATGGTTATAACCAGTATTCTGATGATTCATATCATAACGATCAGAACAATTACGGAAATACAACGGATTTTTATCATACACAGAATTCGAATGGAAGAAATGGCGGTTCTTCGAACGGATACAATTTTGAACCTGGTCCGCCGAAGAAGCATAAGGGGAATGGGACAAAGATTTTAATCGGTGTTCTGATTGCAGCTCTTGTGGTGGCCGTATTCGTGGCGCTTTTCGCGGTTCGGTCTTCGAATTCTTCAAATTCCGAAGCGGAGTCGAATAAGACAGAAAGCACCGAAAGCGGTGTGACGCTCGGTAATCAGAGCGGTAAGTCTTCTGCAAAAGAGGCAGGAAGCTCGTCTGATTCAATTCCTTCCGGCGATGATATTCAGGAGAAAGCAAAGGAAGAAGAGAGCGAGAGCGGGAGTCAGCTTTCTGTTGTCGATGTGGTGAAGAAAGTAATGCCGTCGATGGTTGCCATCACGAATACATCAGTGCAGCAATATCAGAATCTCTTTGGCGAGACCTATGATCAGAAGAGCGTGAGCGCGGGATCCGGTATTATTGTCGGCGAGACAGATGATGCCTATCTGATTGCAACAAACAATCATGTGGTTTCCGATTCGAATGATATCACGGTAACTTTTAATGATAATTCAGCAATTGCAGGAACGATCCGCGGAACGGATGCCGATAATGATCTGGCCATTGTGTCCGTCAAGAAATCGGATGTTCCGGACAGCACACAGAAGAAAATCACGATTGTGACAATCGGCGATTCCAATAACATTCAGGTCGGAGAACAGGTCGTTGCCATCGGAAATGCCCTTGGCTACGGACAGTCCGTTTCTTCCGGAATTGTCAGCGCCCTGAATCGTGAGGTGACGGATTCCGACGGAACAACCAGAAAGGTAATTCAGACAGATGCATCGATCAACCCGGGCAACTCCGGCGGAGCACTTCTCAATATGGAAGGTGAGCTGATCGGCATCAATGAGGCAAAACTTGTAGATGAAAGCGTCGAGGGTGTGGGATATGCGATCCCGATGTCCACAGCGGAACCGATTCTGACAAAGCTTGGCAACAAGGCAGCCCGTCAGAAGGTTTCTTCCGATAAGGAATCTTATCTTGGCATCACCTGTGTGACAATGCCGTCTTCCTATACGCAGCAGGGATATCCGGAAGGTGTCTATGTGGCTTCCGTTGTAAAGGGCGGTCCTGCGGATCGGGCCGGAATCAAACAGGGAGACATCATTACTTCCTTTGATGGGACTTCCGTAGCTACAAAGGAGAACCTGATCAATACACTGGAGTATTATGCAGCAGGAGAAAAGGTGGAAGTTTCGCTGAGTCGTCTCAACAGCCAGCAGAACGGCTTTGAGAAGAAACAGGTCACCGTAACTCTTGGAAACAAAAAAGATGCGAACCTCAGCAATGAGGAGTCAAGCGATAACTCGGAAAATGCCCAGACACAAAACGATGACGGCGGGCTGTTCAGCTTCTTCGGACAGTAATACCGACAGGCAATGCGGAAAGTATAGTGTGCTGCTGATTGCTATATGTTCAATCGTTTCAGAGAGCTTTCATTCATGGTGCAACATAGTTTGCAGCTGAATGATCTATATGTAACGTAAGAGGGAGGAGCCGCCGGAAGGCAGCTCTTCCCTCTTACTATCTTACGATTCGCACAAACATAGAAACGTTCTTGTTATGCCTGAAAATGAGGCATATAATGATATTTATAATAAATGGCTTAAGAGGTAGAATATGTCAGAATATTCCAATGACAATACAAACAATGAGAATACACTTTCAACGAATACCGGCACATCGGATTCCGAACAGAAGGAGGAAAGATACTGTTCGATATGTCATCGCCCGGAAAGCGAGGCCGGACACCTTGTGGAACTTCCGAACAAAATGCTCGTGTGCAGTGACTGCATGCAGAAGAGCGTCAATGAAATGCAGAGTCACTTCGATCTGAATTCCATTTTCGAAAACATGCCGAATGTGAGCTTTCTGAATCTTGGCGACATTCTGGGAAATGCGCCGAAGAGTCAGCCGCAGAAACAAAAAGAACCTGAGGAAAAATTTGATATGGCGAAGGTTCCTGCGCCGCACATCTTAAAGGCGAGACTGGATCAGTATGTGATCGGTCAGGATCATGCAAAAAAAGTTCTTTCCGTGGCAGTTTATAATCATTACAAACGCATTGCTGAGGAACAGAAGATTAAGGACCGGCAGAAGGAACAGGAGAATTTGAAGATCCCGGATCCGAATGTGGCCGATCCTGTGGAAATTGAGAAGTCCAATATCCTGATGATCGGACCGACAGGAAGCGGAAAGACATATCTGGTACAGACTCTTGCCAAGATGCTGGATGTGCCGCTTGCGATCACGGATGCCACCTCACTGACAGAGGCAGGTTATATCGGTGATGACATCGAAAGCGTCGTTTCCAAACTTCTGGCGGCGGCCGGAAATAACGTGGAGAAGGCGGAACATGGAATCATTTTCATCGATGAAATCGATAAGATTGCAAAGAAAAGAAATACAAATCAGCGGGATGTAAGCGGAGAAGCAGTTCAGCAGGGAATGCTGAAGCTTCTCGAAGGGGCCGAAGTGGAGGTCCCGGTCGGAGCAACGAGTAAAAATGCGATGGTTCCGATGAAGATGGTGAATACGAAAAACATTCTCTTTATTGTGGGAGGGGCGTTTCCGGGACTTGAAGACATCATTAAGGCACGTCTCAACCGGCACAGTTCCATCGGTTTCCATGCGGACCTGAAAGATAAATATGATGAAGATAAAAATCTGGTGAGTCAGGTGACGACTGAAGATCTGAGAAATTTCGGTATGATTCCGGAATTCCTTGGAAGACTTCCGATCATCTGTACACTTGAAAGCCTGACAGAGGATATGCTGGTCAAGATCCTGAAGGAACCGAAGAATGCGATTCTTCGGCAGTATGAAGAGCTTCTTGCTATGGATGAAGTGAAGCTTTCCTTTGACGATGACGCGCTTCGTGCAATTGCAAAGAAGGCACTGGAGAGGGACACAGGCGCAAGAGCCCTTCGTTCCATTATGGAAGAGCTTATGCTCGATATCATGTATGAAATTCCGAAGGATGACGACATTGGCGAAGTGGTGATTACGAAGGATTATGTCAATCACTGCGGAGGCCCCAGGATTATCATGCGCGGACAGGAAGCTGAATAAAGCGGAAACGTCATGTTGTTATTGTAAGTATATGAGTTAAAAAAATATAGAAGGGAGAATCATTATGTCGGAAGATTTTTTTGGAGATCTCGGGAAATCAATTTCCAGATATACGAAGAAAGCGGTGGACAAAACGAGCACAATGGTGGAAGGTGCCAAGATTAGTGCGCAGATATCCGCCGAGCGCAGAGAAATCGATAAACTCTACCAGAAAATCGGTGAGACAGTATACCGTAAGGCCGTGGAGAAGGATATTGACCTTGATGATGATCTGACGGCGTTTGTGGATGAGATCCGTCAGAGAAAAGAAAAGACGGCTTCTTTGACAAGGGATCTGGCTGATGTGAAAGGACAGAAGGTCTGCCAGAACTGTGGGGAACTGATCCCGAAGGAGGTGGCTTTCTGCCCGAAGTGCGGTGCGCCAACGCCGGTAGAAAAGGAAAAGCCTGACGAAGAGAGCGAAGAAGAACAGGCAAAGAAGGAAGAAGAGAAAAAAGCTGCGGAAAAGACCGAGGAGCAGAAGAAAAAGGATTTGGAAGCCCTCGATGCCGAATTTACGGAGATTCGGGATGAGGAGGTCGTAGAGGAAGAGACTGTTTCTGAATCGAACGAAAGTAAGGAAAATGTGACGGAAGAAGAGACAGAAAAAACCGAAACGACGTCTTCTGAAGAAAAAAAGACCGATGAGCCTGTGAAGGATAACGAAAAAGCCGATAAGGAAGATCAGGCGGGAGCAGAAGAGTCAAAGACGGAAGAGAATTCCGAAGCGAAGGAGCAGGAAGATTCCGATAAGGAAAAAGCGGAGGATCCGAAGAAGGGCTGA
>CAYYEB010000142.1:0-5269 GCA_964470725.1 uncultured Lachnospiraceae bacterium
ACTCTGTTTCCTATATGAACTTCTCTGGTATGATCTCTGTAAGACATCTTTGTCTCCTGCAATTCATCGTCTGCTGCGCATCCGTTTCATGAACATGTACCCTGCAACCGGGCTGAAATCTCTATGAAAACTCCGTGCGCAAAGGTCACCTGTCACACATACCGCATTACTGTTTGCGTCTATATATATTGAAGGTATAGATCAGATCAAAGTATGTACCTTCCTCACTTTCACTGATGTGTTCCCATTCCGGATCCTCATCCAGGTTCGGAAATTGTGTGTCCGCATCATAGACAGTGTCAATCTTTGTAATAATACACTCATCCACATAGGGCAGCATCTGCCTGTATATGCTTCCGCCTCCGATGACATATACATCATCCGATTCCCATTTACCCGCCTCTTTTAGGGCTTCCTCCACGGAGTGCACAACAACAGCACCCGGAACCTGATACTCCGGATCCTTTGTAATCACAATATTTTCGGCGCGCTGGGGAAGGGGCCGCTTTTTCGGAAATGACTCCAGCGTCTTCCGACCCATAATCACGACCTTGCCCAGCGTATTCTGTTTGAAGAACTGCATGTCATCCGGAATACTTATCAGAAGCTTTCCGTTCTTGCCGATCGACCATTTGCTGTCCACTGCTGCTATTGCCTTCATGAAACTTCACCGTTCCTTCTTATTATAATCACACAGCGATCGGAATATTTTTGATCTGCGGTCCGTGCTGGTAATTTTCCACAATCAGATCATCCGTCGTGAAATCATAAAAATTGTCTATTTCCGGATTGAGGCTTACCTTTGGCGCCGGATAGGTGGGTCTGCTAATCAGTTCCTTAATAATATCCACATGGCGATCGTAGATATGTGCATCTGCAATCACATGCACAAGTTCTCCCGGTATCATATGCACTGACTGTGCTACCATCATCAGCAGAATTGCATACTGGCACACATTCCAGTTATTGGCCGCCAGCACATCCTGAGATCTCTGATTCAGCACCATGTTCAGCGTTAATTTGTCCTCTCCCGGAGTCTGCGTCACATTCCATGTCACACTCCAGGCGCATGGATAGAGCGCCATTTTATGCAGATCATGGAAGTTATACAATCCGGTCATAATTCTTCTGGAAAACGGATTATTTTCCAGATCATAAAGCACCCGGTCCATCTGGTCAAATTCTCCTTCCGGATATTTTGACACAGTACCGATCTGATAACCGTATGCCCGGCCGATGCTTCCATTGTCATCCGCCCAGGCATCCCAGATGTGGGAATGGAGATCATGAATATTGTTGGACTTTTTCTGATAAATCCACAAAATTTCATCCATACAGGTTTTCAGAGCAGTTCTGCGCAGTGTAATCGCCGGAAATTCTTTTCGCAAGTCATACCGATTGACCACACCGAACTGCTTGATCGTATAGGCCGGAGTTCCATCCTCCCAATGCGGACGAACCTTCTGTCCCTCCGTGCTTGTTCCATGCTCTATGATGTCACGGCACATATTGATAAAGAGCGTATCTGCCTGACTCATTTTATACCTCCAACTCAGAGGACAGGTTCAGGCCCGTCCATCCGTTTTTATTTCTCCGTGTCGGATTCTTCTTTTACTTCTTCTGAGGTTTCTTCATCCGTCTCTTCCTCATCTTCCTTCGGAAGACGGCCATAGAGCTTCGTCAGATCATAGATGCTCTTGGAAAGCTCCCGACTCAGAAAATGCGGTTTCAGTCTCCACTGCCAGTTGCCCTCTCCGACAGCCGGGCAGTTAATTCTTGCGGAATTATCAAGAACCAGATAGTCCTGCAGCGGGATAATGCAAAGGTCCGCCACTGAACGATACGCCTCACGAATGAAATCCCAGACAAATGCACCGTAATCCGTATTTTCCGAATGGATATAGCGGCGCACATAGTCACGGTCATGATCGCTTAAATGTTCAATCCAGCTGCGTGAGGTCTCATTGTCATGTGTTCCGGTATAGACAACACTGTTCCGGATATGCTTGTACGGAAGATATTCGGAATTTTCCGAATCATCAAAAGCAAACTGCAATACCTTCATTCCCGGGAATCCCGTATCCTTCAGAAGCTTCCGAACCGAAGGCGTAATATATCCGAGGTCCTCCGCAATAATCTGTACATCACCGAGCTGCTCGCGGACCGCGTTAAAGAGATCCATTCCCGGACCCTTCTCCCACTTTCCGTTCTCCGCAGTCTCATCCTTTGCCGGAATCGCATAATATTCGTCAAATCCGCGGAAATGATCGATCCGGATCACATCGTAGAATTCATAGCAGCGGGAAATTCTTGAAATCCACCACTTATACTTTGTGTTCTTATTATATTCCCAGTTATATACCGGATTTCCCCAAAGCTGTCCTGTTGCCGAAAATGCATCGGGCGGGCAGCCGGCCACTGATACCGGATTCAGATCCTCATCGAACTGGAAGAGTTCCGGATGGCTCCATGTGTCCGCCGAATCAAAGGCCACATAGAACGGGATGTCCCCGATGATCTTGACTCCATGCGCATTGGCATAATTCTTCAGTCTTGTCCACTCGGACATAAACTCGAACTGCTGGAACCGGAAGAAATCCACCGTTTCTTCAATCACGGCATTCAGCATCGTCACAGCCGTTTCATCTCTGTTCTTATAGAGAAGATCCCACTCACTCCACGGTTTTCCGTTATTTTCCAGCTTCAGAGCCATAAACAGGCAATAATCTTCGAGCCAGTAGCTCTGCTTTTTTAAGAATGCCTGATATTCCTCGTTCCGGTCGCTCGTCTTTCTGAAACGTTCATATGCTTTCTTCAGAAGCTGAAACCGTCCGTTATACAGCGCACCGTAATCCACTCTCTCGACATCACTTCCCCAATCAATCGATTCACATTCTTCACGAGTCAGAAGACCATCCTCAATCAGATTGTCAGGGCTGATGAAGTACGGATTTCCTGCGAACGTGGAAAAACTCTGATACGGAGAATCCCCGAACCCGGTCGGTCCAAGCGGCAGAATCTGCCAGTATCTCTGACCGGATTCCGCAAGAAAATCGACAAACTCATATGCCTCCATAGAAAAGCAGCCGATTCCGTACCTTGACGGAAGGCTGGAAATTGGAAACAAAATACCTGCTTCACGTTTCATTCTGTTTGCTCCCCTCTTTTACCATTCAGTAATCCTGTTTTTAAATACTTACCTTCAGTAATTCTGTCGTTCATTTCAGTAACTTTTGCTTACTTTAAGTCCCGTTGTCTCGAGTCTATTTATTTTAACACGAATCCCCTTCCTGTGCCATAGAAGCATTGGCTTTCCGATATCATTCCCCTCTATAATTGCATTCTTTGAAGTGAGCGTTCAATTTTACATTTTCTTAAACTTCCTGAAAATATTCCTTAAAAACTCTGACATTTTTATGCTAAAATAAGCGGAAAATAAAGTTACTTAGTTTGATTACTGCTGTGAGGAGACAGCCTACTTTTGTACGGAGGATCCGCTTATGAAACGTATAAAACGTCCTGAGCGTTTTTTATTGACAGCTTCTGTTCTTTCTGCTCAGATTTTTCTTACGCAGCTTCCGGTATGGGCACAGGATATTCCTGCCAACTCTTCTTTTTCCCAGACAATCGATTCTATTTTTTCCGATTCAGATACCCAGAACGGAGATCAGATTTATCAGAAGGTTTCTGCTATGCAGAACGATGAAACCATGCTTGTTTCTTCCGATTCCGAAGATGCCGAAGCCATTTCCGATCTGATCCGTAATTTTGAAAACGGGAAAACTGCTTATTTTCTGAATGGATCCTGCGATTATTCCGATTCTATCAGGACCGAATGGGATCTTGAAAAGCAGTACATGCTTTTCGGTTTTGCCGGAAATGAAACATTTCTTCAGTTTCTCCCAAAAATCTCCATTACCGATGTATCTCATTCGGAAAAAGAAACAACCGTCGGCATCTATGAATGGATGACCGTCAAATATCGTGACAAGGATGCGGTTTCGGACAGTGTCTCCGGGTATGGGTACTCCTTTACGCTTCATATCAGCCCCGATTGCGATACTGTTCTATCCGTATCGAATACTGCCGCGAATTTTTCGGAACTCAAAAACGAAGGTGTGAATATTACGCCAACCGGTATTACCTACGAGGAGACCGGCACTGCTGTGCAGGACAACGGAAATTCAGACGAAGCTACGCTTGTCGGTGCTTCCAATTCAGGCAATCTCAAAGTCTCCTGGACATACAATACCAGTAAGGCTTCAGCTTACGCGGACACATGGGCTTACGGCAAGAATTCCGATTACACCTGGTGGGGAGACCAGGGCGGTGACTGCGCCAACTTTGTCTCGCAATGCCTGTATGCAGGAGGTTTTCCAAAGACAAAACTCTGGTATCCGGATTCCGGCAACTGGATCGGACAAAATGAACTCCGCTCTTACCTTAACTCCATCGGAGCCGGCAAGCTTTTGACCTCTCCGAAAAATTCAGATCTGAAGAAGGGCGATCTTGTCTGGTACAACTGGGACGGAAAAGGCAGCAATACCGATCATGTGACAATCTGTGTCGGAACAGACAGTTCCGGAGTGCCTCTCATCGATTCGCACACGGCTGCCCGCAAACGGGTCAAATGGAATTATGGCGGAGGCAAGGCAACCTATATGGTTATGCAGATGAAGGATGCCTCTCCTGATAACGTATTGATTTACCGTCTCTACAATCCGAATTCAGGCGAGCATTTTTACACATCCGCCTCAAGAGAACGTGATTATCTGGAGAAAAACGGTTGGCAGGATGAAGGAATCGGATGGACCGCCGTGAATGCATCCAGTAATACGACTTCTATTTACCGCCTGTATAATCATAATTCCGGTGAACATTTTTATACGGCAAATGCGGGTGAATATAATTATTTAAAGAAAATCGGATGGAAGGATGAGGGAGTTCTCTGCCGGGTACCGAAGAAATCCAATACACCGATTTATCGCCTCTATAATCCGAATGCAAAGACGGTATCCCATCACTATACGAAAAATAAGGGAGAGATTACATATCTCAAAAATCAGGGATGGAAGGATGAAGGGATTGCCTGGTATAGTAAGTGATCTTTTGCAAATACTTGATTATACAGCTGTTGTCGGTCACGGGAGCGGACTGCCTGTTTTCAGATCAGGCGTTGTCCCCATCAGCTGTTCGAACTAAACTCTGCCGGCGCGCTGAAGCGCTTGGCAATCGTTAAGTTCTCACGATCTTCCGGCTCCTTTGGCCG
>CAYYEB010000143.1:0-5242 GCA_964470725.1 uncultured Lachnospiraceae bacterium
GCACTCGACCGTACGGTTCTCTTTTTGAATCTTGCAAATGACCCGGCCGTGGAACGCATTTCCACTCCGCGTATGGCTCTGACCGCTGCGGAATATCTGGCTTTTGAAAAGGATATGCACGTACTGGTCATCCTGACGGACATCACAAACTACGCGGATTCTCTGCGTGAGGTGTCTGCGGCCAGAAAGGAAGTTCCGGGACGCCGCGGCTATCCGGGGTATATGTATACTGACCTTGCTCAGATGTATGAAAGAGCCGGAAGACTCAAGGGCAAGAAGGGGTCGATCACAATGATTCCGATTCTGACGATGCCGGAAGACGACAAAACGCACCCGATCCCCGATCTGACCGGATACATCACTGAAGGACAGATCATCCTGAGCCGTGAACTTTACAGAAAGGGCATTCAGCCGCCGATCGATGTTCTGCCGTCTCTTTCCAGACTGAAGGATAAGGGAATCGGCGAGGGCAAGACGCGTGAAGATCATGCAGCTACTATGAACCAGCTGTTCGCGGCCTACGCACGAGGCAAGGATGCAAAGGAACTCATGCTCGTACTCGGCGAAGCGGCACTGACGGATATTGATCTTCTGTATGCGAAGTTTGCAGACGCATTTGAAGAAAAATACATCAACCAGGGCTACAATACCGACCGCAGCATCGAGGAGACGCTGGATATCGGCTGGGATCTTCTGAGGATGCTTCCGAGATCTGAACTGAAACGTATCAGCGATGACATGCTCGATAAGTATTACGATAAGAAGGATTAAATGAGAATCCTATAGCAACCGCAACGGATAGTTTGTGGATATGTTCATCGAAAAAACATATCCGCCGGCGCTCAAAATCGTTTTTGATTCGCGTCCGGCGGATAGTTATTCCGATTCACATGTAGTTCTAAAAGCTTTGCGATTGCTGTAAGTCAGGAGGAAAGAAATTGGCAGCAAAACAGGTGAATCCTACCAGAATGGAGCTGACGCGGCTGAAGCGCAAGCTGACGACAGCAGTGAAGGGGCACCGTCTGCTGAAGGACAAGCGGGATGAACTGATGCGGCAGTTCCTGGATCTGGTCCGCCAGAACATGGAACTTCGCGTGAAGGTGGAGCAGGGAATTAAGAATGCCAACCGCAATTTTGTCCTTGCCAAGGCCGGAATGGATGAGGAAACTCTCCGCTCCGCGCTGATGGCTCCGAAGCAGGAAGTGTATCTGAAGGCAGATAAAAAAAATGTAATGAGTGTTGACATTCCGGTTTTTGACTACGATACTAGGACTGCGGACGAAAATGACATTTATTCCTACGGTTTCGCATTTACCTCAAGTGATCTTGACGGAGCGGTGAAATCGCTTTCGGATGTATTTCCGGAAATGCTGAAGCTTGCGGAGGTGGAGAAATCCTGTCAGCTGATGGCAGCCGAGATAGAGAAGACACGCCGCCGTGTCAATGCGCTTGAGCATGTCATTATCCCCGAGACACAGGAGGGAATCCGCTACATTACGATGAAGCTGGATGAAAATGAAAGAAGCACGCAGGTTCGTCTGATGAAAGTCAAAGACATGATGTTGGAGGATGCCCACAAGTATCGTGAGAAGCAGAATTCTTAGAGTGATCATTCTGATCGCTGTTTTTATCGGAGGAGTTTTTTTCTTTTCCCGTTTTATGAATCATCAGCAGGTGAGAAGCGCGTCGGATCTGAGCGATCCGACGCTTCCTGTCATGTATGTAGACCTGAACGGCAACAAAATTGACCGGATGAACGGGTTCGTGACCAAGATGAACGCCGCCGGAATGCGAGAGGCTCTGATACCGATGACCTCTTCGCGGAGCATTTCCGTTTCCTATAAGGATTATGGAAATGATATCGATCAGGTTTCCTACGAAATCACATCCCCGGATACCAATGAAGTTGTGGAAAATGCCAAAATTGCGAATTTTCAATCGGATGGCGACTATAAAACCGCGACATTTACGCTGTCGGAACCGATTCTGATGAACCGCGAGTATCCGATTCGTTTTACAATTAAATCGGAAAATAAGGAAATATACTATTATGCGCGGGTTCTGCAAAGAACAGATCTTCCGACGGAGCGGTATGTCAAGTTTGTATATGACTTTTATGAAGGCTGCATCAATTATAAGCAGGGAGAATCGGATCTGAACAGTTATCTTGAAACGGATGATACGATTCAGAATACTTCTTATACAAATGTCAGCATTAAATCATCCCTCGAACAGGTTACCTGGGGAAATTTAAATCCCCAGATTTACCGTAAGGCAGTGCCGACAATCCGGGAAATCAATTCCGAAACGTGTTCGCTGACGGCGGATTATCTGATCAAGGCGACAAATGACAATCAGGAGACGGAGATTTACCACGTTCACGAGTTTTACCGTCTGAGATACTATAATGCAAAGATGATGCTCCTTGATTTCCAAAGAGATGCCGAGCAGGTGTATAATGGAAATTCTTCTGGGGCTTTAGCCGCCAACGGGGTGAATCTCGGAGTGGCGAGCAGCAGCGTCGACTTCATTACGGATGATACAAATGATGTGGCGGCCTTTGTGCAGGACGGAGATCTTTGGGAATATAACGAGAATTCGGATAAACTGTCCCGCGTCTTTTCCTTTCATAATTCAGGAGATGATTCGGATGACAGAGACGACAATGAAGATTACTCTATTCACATGATCCGCATTACGGAAAGCGGCGACATGGATTTTGCAGTGTACGGATATATGAGCCGCGGAGATCATGAGGGCAGGATGGGGGTATCGCTGTGCCACTACAATTCGGAGAGCTCAATTGTGACAGAGCGCGCCTTTATTGAATATCCGAAGTCCTATGAGCTTTTGAAAGAGGATCTTGATAAACTCAGCTATTACAGTACAAAGAAGAACTGCTGCTATCTGTATCTCGACAGAATCGTCTATAAGATCGATCTTGAAACGGGGGAGACGTCCAAATATCTGAAAAATATCAATCCGGATTGCTTCTTCTCCTCCGACAGTCAGGGAAAGATCGCCTATATGAAACAGATGAAGCCGTATGCATCGACTTCCATTACTTTAAGAAATCTGGAAAATGGAAAGAGCCGTGAGATTACAGCCGATTCCGGCACTTATGTGAAGGCCCTCGGCTTCTTAAATGAAGATTTTCTGTATGGAATTGCAAATCAGAGTGATCTGAGAGAACTGCCGGCCGGAAATCTGATCTTTGCGATGAGTAACCTGAAGATCGAAAGTTTCAGGGGATCCGTAATCAAGGAATACCATCAGGACAATTACTGGGTGACGGATGTTTCCATGACCGAAAGCCTGGCGCGGCTCACACGTGTATCAAGGGATGCGAACGGCAACTATGCCTCGGCTTCAGATGATACGATCATGAATAATCTGAAAGCGGAGAGCCGGGCGGTAGAAGTGAGTCTTGCCTCCTCAACGCGGCAGGGGTCAACTGTCATTCTAAAGTTTCCGACGGCGGTGACGAATCTGAAGCCTCTGGTGACGGATTTCAGTATCCGGTATGCGGAAACGGAGGATGTATTCAACATTTCTCTTCCGAAAAATGACAACTTTGCACTCTATTATGTGTATGCATATGGAAAGCTGCAGGAGATGGTAACGGATCCGGCCAGGGCTGTTTCCTATGCGGATGCAAATGTCGGCGTGGTCATCAATCAGGAGGGGCAGTACATTTACGAACGAGGCAACAAGAAAGATAAAACCGAACTTTATAATGAAGATATTCCGAAGGGAATCCTGTCCGGAGAGGTCAACGCGGACAAGCTTCAGAAACAGGTCGGCGATTCCGCTACGGTACTGAATTTAAGCGGATGTACGCTGGATCAGGTCCTCTATCAGGTATCTCAGGGAAGAGCTGTCGTAACGAAACTGGCGGATGGCAGTACCACCGTGATCGTCGGATATGATCAGTACAATACACTGCTTTATGATTTCTCAACCGGCAAACACTATTATATGGGAATCAATGACAGCACGAACAGCATGGCACAGGCGGGAAATGTATTTGTAAGCTACGTGGAGCCGCAGGCGACCGTGAAGAAGGATGCTTCTTAATCGCATTGTACTTATTAAAAACAGAATATTTCAAATGTGAATTGACAAAACTATCCCCCGGACGTTTTCCTGATAACTGAGCGCCGGGGGATGTGTTTTATCAGCGAACAAGACAATTTTAAAATATCCTTTCAAACCTACGGTTGACAAATGAAAATCCGCGTTGTATAGTATGCCTATTCTTGAGCATGAAGATTTTGCATAAGCTATATTAAAATCTTTCATGGAAAAGAAGAAGGAGGATATATCATGAAGTTCAAAAAGGTAATGAGCGTTGCCGTTGCAGCAGCAATGGCAGCAGGTATGCTGGCAGGCTGTTCGGATGCAGCATCTTCTGCAGCAGATGGCGGAGCATCGTCAGCGACAAGTACAAAGAGTGCGGCGGCAGCCACTGATGCTTCAAGTGAAGCATCTTCCGGTGCAACGGTAAAGACGACAGGTAACGGACCGACATTTAAGATCGGAGCAATCGGACCTCTGACAGGCGCAAATGCAAACTACGGTACTGCAGTTGTCAATGCGGCACAGCTTGCGGTCAAGGAAATCAACGCCCAGGGCGGAATTAACGGCTATCAGGTCGAGTACAGAGGCGAGGATGATGAGACCGATAACGAGAAGTCGGTCAACGCCTATAATACATTGAAGGACTGGGGCATGCAGATGCTTGTGGGACCGACAACAAGTGCCTGCTCAATCGCGGTATCTGAAAGAACAAAAGCCGATAATATGTTCCAGCTGACACCTTCCGGATCTGCCAAGGACTGCACGAAGTATGACAACGTCTTCCGTGTCTGCTTCTCAGACCCGAACCAGGGTACAAAATCGGCAGAATATATTGCAACACATAAGCTGGCAAAGACCATCGGCATTATTTATGATTCTTCCGACGTCTATTCCTCAGGCATTGAACAGAACTTCGTGAAGGAAGCAAAGGACGAGGGACTTGATGTCAAGGTGGCAGAGGCATTTACGGCAGATTCCAATACGGACTTCACAGCGCAGCTGCAGAAGTGCAAGGATGCAAATGTGGATCTGATTTTCCTTCCGATCTACTATACACAGGCTGCAACGATTCTGACACAGGCAGATACACTTGGACTTAAGACCTCATTCTTCGGATGTGACGGTCTTGACGGTATGCTGGATATGGATAACTTCGATACGA
>CAYYEB010000144.1:0-2240 GCA_964470725.1 uncultured Lachnospiraceae bacterium
GATGGAGTGTTTACTGAACAAGCAGAAAACGTTGATTGCACAATGGACGGTCATGGGGCGTTTTTAATGCCTGGGCTAATCGATGCACATACGCATCCAACAACCAGAAAAAATGCAAAAGATTTTGTCCGGAATGGGGTAACTGCAACATGCGCGATATCCGCCCCGGATGATATAAAGTGTTTGCCTGATGCAGCCAGAATATATTCTACTCACAGCCTGGCGCTTGGCTCGATAAGGAATGGCAAAGAATTTGTCCAAAACGAAATCCGTCATGGAGCGAAATATATCAAGATTGTCATAGAAGATAAACCGCGTATGGCACCTCATGCAATTTCGCAGGAAATCATGAACGAGATCGCGGAGGAAACGCATAAGCAAGGATTGTTACTTGCCACACATGCGGTATCTGTACCGACACTGCAAATGGCGATTGATGCGGGAACAGATATTTTCATCCATGTTCCATTGGAAGCAGACATCCCGGATTCCATGATCGATCAAATAGCAAAAAACGGAGGCTGCTGCGTTCCTACACTTGTCATGATGAAAGGATTTGCGGACGGTATATTTTACGGATATCATAAATCAGATTATCAGCATGCGGTTAATAATGCCAAAAGTCTGCATGATGCCGGTGTACCGATTCTGGCCGGAACGGACGCAAACAATGTTTTGGTGCTGCCGAAGGTACGGTTTGGCTCTGATCTGCATACAGAAATGAAATTGCTGGCAGAAGCGGGACTATCGAATGAAGCAATCTTACAGGCGACAACGGCAAATGTGGCGAACGGATTCAAAATGAAAACCATTGGCGCAATTCAACCTGGACGATATGCGGATTTTGTTTTGCTAAACTGCAATCCGTTGGCCAATATTAATAACATCGATGAGATTTCGCAGGTATGGATCGGTGGGAGACTTAATCTAACCTGTCAGTGATTTCGACAAAAAATCTGCCATTTCCTGCGGGACGATTCATAAACTGAATGGTATGCCCTTGCTCAATTCTATCCCTTTTTGGATGGCCGGAAGTAAGTATGATCGAATGTCAAAAGCGAAGGAGCAGACCTATGATTTTCTTACTGTTAATCACTGTTTACAATTGATCGGTCTGATTCCTTGTGATAGACTGACTTTATAAAATACTGATGTCTGATGAGGTAAAAGAATACGATGGACAGCAAAGATAAAGAAGCGGTATGGCCGGGGCCGGAGGGGTTGATACCGGCCCTGCCGAAAGACGCATCAAATGCAAGCTGGCATACCAGAAGATACCTGGATGAGATCCTGATCGAAGAGAGAATCCTGGGAACTCAGATTGCTGATATTACAATGGATCTGTGGGGAAAGAAATTTTCCTCACCCATCATGATGCCTGCATTTTCTCATCTGAACAAGGCAGGCATGAATCACAAGCCGATGGAGGAATATGCCGAAGCGGCAAAGGATTTGAATCTTGTGAACTGGGTCGGAATGGAATCTGATAAGGATTATGCGGAAATTGCAGCTGCCGGCGCCAGGACAATCCGCATCATCAAGCCGTTTGCCGATCACGAAAAGATAAAGCAGCAGATGACTTTTGCCAAAGAACATGATGCGTTTGCGGTTGGAATTGACATCGACCATAGCATAGGAACTGATGGAAATTTCGATGTAGTGGACGGTGAAACAATGGGAGCCTTATCGCAGGACGACCTGAAGAACCTGATTGCACATGCACATGATCTCGGTCTTCCTTTTATAGCCAAGGGGGTTCTAAGCACCCATGATGCCGTTATCTGCAGAAAAGCAGGAGCTGATGCGATTGTCGTAAGTCATCATCATGGAAGACTGCCTTTCGCAGTACCTCCTGCAATGATCCTTCCGGACATAAAGAAGACAGCAGGAGATATGAAGGTATTCGCGGATTGTTCAGTTGATGATGGAAGAGATGCGTACAAACTGATGGCACTTGGTGCAGACGCAGTATCCGTCGGAAGAGCAATACTTCCAGGTCTTTTAAAGGATGGGAAGGCTCCCGTAGAAAAGAAGATCAAAGATATGAATCAGCAGCTGAAAGAACTCATGGGATATACCGGAGTCGCCACAGTCAGGGATTTTGATCCTACTGTGCTGTTGTATCATGGAAAACATTTTTAAAAAAGAATCAGTTTTGTAATATATCTGACGCAAATATGCTGTGACGTATGGAGCGAAAGTTCTGTGCGTCACGCTTTTTTTAGAAGCAAAGAGAATTC
>CAYYEB010000144.1:2340-5231 GCA_964470725.1 uncultured Lachnospiraceae bacterium
TAATACCTGTGAGCCCTGCAAAAATTCGTAGATCTTCCATGGACAAAGAAATCCGATTATGCTAAAGTATCCCTTGGACAAAAAGTTTATCCTTTTTTTATAATTTGATGTTCCTAATTCAACGACAAAGTGAGGTGAGATGCATTGGATAGCAACGGTGATGCGGGCCGAAGTTGCGGTCACATACGCAAGGCACTGCAGGCAAAAGCAAATGAGAAAACCGAACTGATGCACCTCCCCTATGGTTCCTCGTTTCAGACGAGAACCTTCTTTTGACGCATAAATCTGTTCTTTCATTCTGCTTTTCTCTGCAATGCACACAAACAGAAAGAAGGTGCATAATGAGCAGAGAAATCAAAAACAGGCAGGAGACGGATAAAAAAATCCGTTCTTCTGCGGCAACTCCGATTACGAACGACAAGTCAATCAATTCTTCTGCCGTCCCGCTTGCGAAAGGCAGGAAATCCAATCCGGTAAGGGAACGTCCTTCTTCGCATAGGCCAGAGAATACGGATCCTAAGAAGGATAATTCCCGTGAGAACAAAGACAATCAGAAAGATTCCGCCAGCATTTTCGAACAGCAGATTCTGGATGTGGTGAGGAGTAAATCTTCTCCGAAGGTCATACGTGACAAACTGCAGGATTTTCATTCCGGGGACATTGCGGCGGTCATGCCGGAAATGACGAGGAAAGAGCGGGAGGTTATTTACCGGCAGCTGGATCTGAATACGCTGGCCGAAGTTTTTGAATACGCGGATGAAGATGCGGAGCAATATATCGATGAGCTGGATCCGAGACGCGCGGCGCAGGTTCTGGAGAAGATGGAACCCGATGATGCCGTCGACTTGCTGAAGGGTTCGGATTCCCAGAAGAAAAAAGCCTGGCTGGAACTGATGGATACCGATTCCAGAAATCAGCTGCAGGCACTGGCAGCCTATGACGAGGATACGATAGCAAGCCGTATGACGACCAATTTCGTCACGCTGGACAGTCGTCTTTCTATCCGTGAGGCAATGAAATCGCTCATCGATCAGGCGGCGGATCACGACAATATCTCTGTTATCTATATTCTTGATGACCAGCAGGTTTATTATGGCGCGGTTGATCTGAAAGATCTGATCATTGCCCGGCAGAATACGAAACTGGAAGATATCATTTCCACCACGTATCCCTACGTTTACGCGGATGAAAAAATTGAGGATTGTCTTCCTACATTGAAGGACTATTCGGAGGAATCCATTCCGGTTTTGTCTGATGATAATCACATCCTCGGTGTGGTGACGGCGCAGGATGTCATGGAAACCGTGGATGACGAGATGAGCGAAGATTACGCAAAACTCGGTGGTCTGTCTGCTGAGGAAGATCTGGAGGAACCGGTTTCCAAAAGTATTAAGAAGCGTCTTCCGTGGCTGATTCTTCTGATGTATCTGGGATTGATCGTTTCCAGCGTGGTAGGTCTTTATGAGCAGGTAGTTGCAAAGCTGACGCTGATCATGGCGTTTCAATCCATGATCCTGGATATGTCCGGTAACGTTGGTACCCAGTCCCTGGCCGTCACGATTCGTGTCCTGATGGACGAGAAACTGACCGGTAAACAAAAGGCCGGTTTGGTATTCAAGGAAATGAAAGTCGGTTTCCTGAACGGCGTTGTACTTGGAGTCCTTGCCCTTGGAACTATCGGGGTTTATATCATGCTGGTGAGGCATTACCCGCCGCTGACAGCCTTTGCCGTGTCGGCATGCATCGGCATATCCCTGGTGGTATCCATGGTGATCTCCAGCTTCGTGGGCACTGGCGTCCCGATCTTTTTCAAAAAAATCGGCATCGACCCGGCCGTTGCTTCCGGACCACTTATCACGACAATCACCGACCTGGTGGGTGTCATCACTTATTATAGCCTCGCCTGGCTGATGTTGATCAATATACTGCACATGTAAAAAAGCAGGTAATTTATATGAGTCAGAAAATAGCAAATCCGCTAAAGCAGCCGGAGAAAAAAGAAGAAAGCTTTCATCATTACGCAGAGACAGAAAACAACCGTAGCCGGGGTATTATTCACGTTAGCATCATTGGCATCGTCGCCAATATACTCCTGGCGGCTTTTAAAGCCGTCATCGGCGCTACCACCGGTTCCATTGCAATCGTTATGGATGCTGTCAATAACCTTTCGGATGCCACAAGCTCCCTTATTACCATCATAGGAACGAAGCTTGCTGCCCGGAAGCCGACACGGAAACACCCTTTTGGGCAAGGAAGAATGGAGTATTTGAGCGCATTGGTGATTTCCGTAATTGTTCTGTACGCCGGCATCACTTCTTTTATTGAATCCGTGAAAAAAGTGGTTCATCCAATGAAACCGAAGTACACAACAATTTCTCTTGTTATCATCGCTGTTGCCGTACTGGTAAAGATCTTCCTTGGACTCTATACAAAGAAAAGCGGAAAACGTCTGAATTCTGAATCACTTGTCAATTCCGGCAGCGATGCACAGTTCGATGCAATCATTTCCGCATCGACTCTTGCAGCTGCTATTATTTTCCTTCTTTCCGGCATTTCACTTGAGGCCTGGCTTGGCGCTATCATTGCGGTTGTCATTGTGAAATCCGGTATTGACATGCTGGAAAGCGCTATTTCCCGGATTCTCGGTCAGGGTGCGAGTGTTGAGCTGATTCAGCAGATCAAGGATTATGTGAAAGGTTTCGATGGCGTGGAGGGCGCCTACGATTTGGTGCTCAATGACTTTGGACCTGATACGTATAACGGCTCCCTGCATATCGCCGTAAAGGATACAATGACTCTCAACGAGTTTGATGAGCTTTCACGAAAAATCACAAGCAGCGTGTATCATAAGTTCCATATCATGCTGACGGGCATCGGCGTATATGCGATTG
>CAYYEB010000145.1:0-5162 GCA_964470725.1 uncultured Lachnospiraceae bacterium
CCGTTCCGATGAACGAGGTTCCGGATCAGGTATTTGCTTCTCTCGCCCTGGGCGATGGTATCGCCATTGAACCGACTTCGAATGTCCTGAAGGCTCCGGCGGACGGAACGGTGACTGTAACAATGGATGAGAGTAATCATGCGGTAGGTCTCACGCTGAATAACGGTGTGGAAGTGCTTCTTCACATCGGCCTTGACACAGTCAGCATGAACGGCGACGGATTCGAACCGCTCGTGAAGATGGGCGATACGGTCAAGATGGGACAGGAACTCATTCGCTTCGATACAGACAAGATCAGGGCAGCGGGACATCCGACAATCACGATGATGGTGATCACGGATGATGCGGGATTCGGAAATATAGTGTATTTTCCGGACAAGACAGTCAAGGCGGGACTCGATGTTGTCGCGGATGTGAAGTGAGCTAATTAATATGGCGTAAGTAAGTCGTGCTTGCAGACAGTGATTGTTGTAATTGATAGAAATATTGAAAGGAACGGAAATGAGTGATTTCAGAAACAGTACGGTATATCAGATTTATGTAAAATCATTCTGCGACTCCAACGGCGATGGAATCGGTGACTTAAACGGCATCCGCTCGAAGCTTCCTTACTTGAAAGCCCTCGGCGTGGATTATATCTGGATCACTCCATTTTTCAAGTCCCCGATGAATGACAACGGATATGATGTGGCTGATTATTATTCCGTCAATCCGATATTCGGCACGATGGAGGATGCCGAGGCAATGATTGCCGAGGCCAATGAACTTCATCTCGGGCTGATGTTTGACATGGTATTCAATCACACTTCGACAGATCATGAATGGTTTCAGAAGGCGCTGACCGGAGATCCGAACTATATGAAGTATTATATTTTCAAGGATCCGGTTGGATCCGGCGCAGACCGGAAACCGGCGGAAGATGCTTCCGAAGAAGAAATTCAGAAGTTTGCTGCGGAACACTGCCCGACCAACTGGGTATCCAAGTTCGGCGGAAGCGCCTGGGAATATGTGCCGTCTCTCGGAAAGTATTATCTTCATCTTTTTGACAAGTCTCAGGCGGATCTTAACTGGGAAAATCCGGAAGTCCGGGAGGAGCTCAAAAATGTGATCCGTTTCTGGAAGGATAAGGGACTTAAGGGTTTTCGCTTTGATGTGGTGAATCTGATCTCCAAGCCGGAACTCTTTGAGGACGATTATGAAGGGGATGGACGACGTTTTTACACAGATGGCCGCCATGTACATGAATTCCTGCATGAACTGGTGGAAGATACAGGGATTGCCGATATGATGACGGTCGGGGAAATGTCCTCCACCTCCCTGGACAACTGCGTCCGATACGCGAACCCGGCTTCTCACGAGCTGAAGATGGTATTTTCTTTCCATCATCTGAAAATCGACGATTATGAAGGGGATGGACGACGTTTTTACACAGATGGCCGCCATGTACATGAATTCCTGCATGAACTGGTGGAAGATACAGGGATTGCCGATATGATGACGGTCGGGGAAATGTCCTCCACCTCCCTGGACAACTGCGTCCGATACGCGAACCCGGCTTCTCACGAGCTGAAGATGGTATTTTCTTTCCATCATCTGAAAATCGACTATCTGAACGGACAGAAGTGGGCACTGAAGGATCCGGATTTTACGGAACTTCGAAGTCTCTTCAAGACCTGGCAGGAAGGCATGGAAGAGGGAAATGCCTGGAATGCGGTCTTCTGGGAGAACCATGATCAGCCGAGAGTGAACTCCCGTTTCGGTGATGTGAAGCATTACTGGAAGGAGTCATCCAAGATGCTGGCAACGATGACGCATATGATGCGCGGGACTCCTTACATTTACGAAGGTGAAGAGATCGGAATGACGAATGCCGGTTTTACAAGGATCGAACAGTATAAGGATGTGGAGAGTATCAATTACTATCGCATTTTGCTCAAGGAAGGGAAGACTCCGGAAGAAGCATTGCACATTCTTGGGGAACGTTCCCGTGACAACGGCAGAACGCCGATGCAGTGGGATACTTCGGAAAATGCGGGATTTACAGTGGCCGTGGACGGACAGCCGCATTATGACAGTGAATCGGAGGATCCTTCCGTGAAGCCATGGATCGGCATTCCGGAAAATCACAGCTATATCAACGTGGTTTCCGAGGAAGAAGATAAAACTTCCGTTTTGAATTATTACAAAAAGCTGATTCGGCTCAGAAAGGAATATGAGATCATCGCGGACGGATCGATTCATTTCACAGACGCAGAAAATGAGAATATCATTTCTTATGAGCGGGAACTGGAAGGCCGGAAACTGCATGTCTTCTGCAATGTTCGGGGAACTGAACAGAAACTTCTGAAGAACAGCGGCGGATTCGATGCCGAAGGAATGAAGCTCCTTATCGACAGCTATGACGAGGAAGAAAAGACATTCCCGGAGAATACAAAACTGACAATGCTGCGGCCGTATGAAGCGGTTGTGGTGCTGGACTGACGATTCACCGGTAAGTTTAAGTTAGGGAATCATAAGTCAGCAGATCTTGAACGAAATGGAGGCAGCCTCTGAACATGTGGAGTGTTCAGAGGCTGCTGTGCGTTGCGGTAGTTTTACGGAATCATGAAAAAGTGTCTGCCGGTAAATTTCCGGTTAAGGATTTGACCGCAGATTCGTATTCTTCGACAGTGCGCGCCTTCTTTATTTTCTTGAGACTACGTTCGTGTTCCGGAAGATCCATGCTCCAGAGGGACCAGAGGTCTTTCATTTTCGGAAGGCAATTGTTTGGTTCCTTAAGATCGTTTTCATATGCGGAAAGAAGACTGTCATGGAATCTGCAAAAGTGCTGCAGGGGAGATTCCGTTTCGTGGCAGGGATCCTGGATTTTAAGAATCCGTTCGGCCAGGTCGGGATGCCGGATAAGACCACGTCCGATCATGACTTCCTGAAGATCGGGGAAGGCGGATATAAGCTTCTCATAATCTTCGACGGTTACGATGTCGCCGTTATATACCACCGGATTTTTCGAATTTTCGTATACCATGCGGAAGGCTTCAAGATGAATCGGACCTTTGTAAAAATCATTGCGGACACGGGGATGTACAATCAGTTTTTTGAGAGGATAGCGGTTGAACACAGGAAGCAGTTCGTCCATTTCCGCGCTGTCGGCAATTCCGAGACGAGTCTTTACCGAGACGCAAAGACCCGGCGGGAGGTTTGCAAAAACCTGTGAAAAGAAAGCATCAAGTTCCTCCGGATCGTCCAGAAATCCGGCTCCCTTGTGCTTTGTCACAACCGTTGACGAAGGGCAGCCGAGATTCAGATTGATTTCATGGTATCCCATGGATACAAGGCTTTCGGCGGCCCAAAGAAAATCATCGGCCTTATTTGTCAGAAGCTGGGGAATGACGGAAATTCCTTCATTATTTGCCGGATCGATGTCCTTTCTTTCGCGGGTCTTCCATTTCCGGGTCTGACGGACGGCAAGAAAAGGCGTATAGTATTCAGCAATGCCCGCATAAAATCTGTGATGGACGTTTCGATATGTATAGCCGGTAAAACCCTCCATCGGTGCAAATAAAATCCGCATACTATTTCCTCCTGTTGCTGGTTCCTCCGATGTGCATGTTGATCGATAGTTATTATAGAAAAGAATGAGTGAACTGAACACTGTAAAATCATGAAAAACAGAGAATCCGAAGTCAGTGGCAGAAGTAACAAATGGATTTTATATGGATTGCAAATGGATTCATATTGACCGATACGGATTATATAAGGTACAATATATACTATAAAATGATCGATGGAGGTGTCTGCTTCATGACTATCGCTGAAATGAAGAAAAGAAGACAGGAGCTGGGATACAGCATGAAACAGCTGTCCGAAAAGTCAGGCGTCCCGGTCAGTACGATAAATAAAATCTTCAACGGATATACAAAATCTCCACGCTATGAAACGCTTCAGGCTCTTTCTAAGGCACTGATAGAGGATATAGAAAAAGGGCAGTCCGTTTATGGCTGTCGGAATAATACTTCGTTTGTCAGAGAAGGACAGACTGCCTATGAGGCAGACTATTCGGATATGAATTCCGTATTAAAAAGAACACTGGTATCTACTCTTCCGGAGGGGGATTATACTGTTAGAGAGCGTAAGAACTTTCCTGAAGAAAGACGCACTGAGCTGATCAACGGCGTTGTGTATGATATGGCATCTCCGACAAGGGTTCATCAGGATATAGTCGGTACGATCTATATGCAGATTCGACAGTGTATAGAGAAAAATAATTCTTCATGCAAGGCATATGTGGCCCCGCTGGATGTGATTTTAGGAGATGACGGAAAGACTGTTGTGCAGCCGGATGTCCTGGTGATGTGCCATGAGGAAGAAGGAGACTTTATCCAAAGTGCTCCGGAATTTATCGCAGAGGTGCTGTCCCCATCTACCAGGGCAAAGGATTTGCTGATCAAGCTGCCTCTTTATGGCGCTTATGGTGTACAGGAGTATTGGATCGTGGATCCTGATGAGAGGTCAGTTATGGTATATCACCTTGCGGATCTGCAGAATTCATCGGATCATAGTGGTCAGAAAATAACGGAAATCTTTGATTTTGATGCAGACGTTCCGCTTGGAATCTCCGGGGAAAAATGTACAATCAATTTGCATATGATTTGAGAGGTTCATAAGTGTCAGCATAAAGCATAAGTTCAACTTTTCGGATCACAGAGAAGTTTCAGTTACTCCAGTCCCCTCGAACGTGCCGTAGAAACCGCAGAACTTGCGACGGGACTGAAAAAGGAGGAGATCATCCTGGATGACCTCCTCCTTGAAATGGATTACGGGCCGTATGAAGGGACGGATCTTGAAAATCCCCCACAGGAAATCTTAAGCGCCGCCGAAGCCCTGCAGAACTGTGTTCAGGATTCCAAAAGCAAGAGGCACTAAGGAAAGTTCGCTTCCGCTAAAAGCTGGCAGCAAATCCACAAAACTCGCTTGAACGAATGTAAAAAATCTGGTTTTACCTCGCTCAAACATTGAGGATTTGCTGCCAAACGCGAAAGAGAACTTTCCAGTGCCTTAGCTTTTTCCATATTCACACAGTTCCGCAGGGCTTCGGCGACGTGAGTGTGGTAAAAAACAATAGGTTATTGAGGCTTTACCGTTTCCCTGTCCGGATGTTCCCC
>CAYYEB010000146.1:0-5142 GCA_964470725.1 uncultured Lachnospiraceae bacterium
GTGGATCTCGGGCCGGCACGATTCTTGTGAGATTTCGTACGCGTTCCTATAGTCTACAGCTGAAATGTTCTGATTTTTAAGTTCGTATTTAGTTCGTCTCTATTACTCGTTCTTTCTTCTCATCCTCATTGTCCCAGAAGTTGACCGGCTCGTAATCCTGCAATTTTGCCAGAAAGCCGAGATCGGCAAGTTTCTGCTGGATGAGGTCCAGCTGGGATTCATCCGCGGCTTCCACCGTATGATAATGATACCCCGACGTCACACTGGAAAGATCCGTTGACTTGCCCGTGGACAGGTCGCTCAGATACTTCTGTACATCCCGCCTGCTTGCGATATTGAGTCTTGCGCCCACGGTTCCGTAGACACGGTGATAGACGAAGATATCCAGAACCTTTCCGCCGCAGTCTACAATAGCATTGAGCTCCTGTTCTGTCTCCTCCGGTTTATGCTGCACCTTGAAGACACGTGTTACCCTTCGTTCTTTCTTTGTAATATAGCCCCTGTATGTCGATAAAATCTGATACCCCGCAGCGCGAAGCAGGGCGATATCCTGCACAATGACCTGACGGCTCACATGATATCGCTTTGCAATCGTTCCCGCAGAGATCGGACTGGTACTCTCCTTTAAGATTTTGATAATATTTTCCCTGCGTTCTTCTCCGCTCACATTTATCTCCTACTACACATTCCGCACTTTCGTGGCGCTTACGTAAAATCAGATTGCATGCAGATGTTTCATGGAAATATCCAGAATCGGCGCCGAGTGTGTCAGAGCTCCGCTGGAAATGTAATCCACACCGAGATCCGTCAGTGACTTGATCTTCTCCTTTGTCACATTTCCGGAAACTTCCACTTCCGCCCTGTGATCGATGATCTTCATGGCCTCACTCATCACATCATGCGGCATGTTGTCAAGCATGATGATATCCGCTCCGGCCTCTACGGCTTCCTTTACCTGATCGAGGTTTTCCACTTCCACCTCTATTTTCCGGACGAACGGCGCATACTCTTTTGCCATCTTCACAGCCTGGGTCACTCCGCCTGCCGCTCCGATGTGATTATCCTTTAAAAGGACTCCATCCGAAAGGTTGTATCTGTGGTTATTTCCACCTCCGACGCGCACTGCGTATTTTTCGAAAATGCGGTTATTCGGTGTTGTCTTTCTGGTGTCGAGAAGCTTTGTTTTCGTACCCTTCAGAAGTTCGGCCGAAGCATGTGTATAAGTGGCTACTCCGCTCATACGCTGCAGGTAGTTGAGTGCCGTCCGCTCACCGCTCAGGAGTACGCGGATATCACCTTCCACCTTTGCCATCAGCTCTCCGTTTTTCACCTCATCACCATCTTCCACATAGAAGGTTACGGTTGTCTTCGGGTCAAGGAGGGTAAAGGTGCGCTCAAAAATCTGCAGTCCGCAGATGATGCCGTCTTCTTTCGCAATGAGATCCACTTCGCCCTGCTGCGGATGCGGCATCACACAGTTTGTGGATACATCCTCACTTGTGATATCCTCACGAAGCGCTCCTTCGATCAGCGGATCCACATTTAATTTCATGGTTATCGGGTCAAACATAGTTCTGGTCCTCCGAAAATTTTTTTATTTTTAAATTTTATACAGCTTTTATACGGCGGCCTCTGCCCCGTCATTTTCCGGCACAAGTCCGGCATACTTATCGCGATATGCGATTCTGGTGGAAGACGGTCCGCCAAGCCGCTCGATCTCTGCCTCAATCAGAGTTCCGTATTCCTTCTCCAACGCATTTTCGTCCTCATAAGCCTTCGGATCCACGCCGGCAAAGACATTTTCGCGTTCTTCCGCCGTCATCTTTTTGTTCTCATTTTCCGCCTCATGTGCAACCATATCCTTCGCCGCACGTTTCGCAAATACAAGAGCTTCCAACAGGGAATTGCTTGCCAGACGATTGCGGCCGTGCACACCATTGCAGGCGCACTCACCGACTGCATACAGATCCGGCATCGATGTCTTGCTTTCATGATTCACCTTGACGCCGCCCATGAAATAATGCTGTGCCGGAACAACCGGAATGCATTCCTTCGTCACGTCATAGCCGTGCTCTTTGCAGTGGTCAATGATATGCGGGAAATGCCGGATCAGTTCGTCATGAGGAATTGTCCGCAGATCTTCCCAGACAAACTTCGTACCGTCCTTCTTCATCTGCTTTAAGATTTCCTGCGTCAGAAGATCCCGGGGCAGAAGTTCATTGGTAAAACGCTGCATGTCCTTGCCATAGAGCTTCGCGCCCTCGCCTCTCACCGACTCGGAGATCAGGAAGCTGCGATCCTCCTCATCCTCGGAGTAGAAGGTCGTCGGATGGACCTGAATGTAGTTGACATGTTCCGTCTCCACACCATGTTTCAGTGCGATTGCAACGGCATCACCTGTCAGCTGACGGAAGTTCGTGGAATGACGATAGAGACCTCCGATACCGCCTGTCGCCCAGACCGTCGTATCCGCCATGACCGTATCGAGCGTTCCGTCTTCCTTGCGAATGACTATGCCCGCACAGGAATGATCCGGATTTTCGATGATATCGACCATGGATGTGTATTCCATCATTGTAATGTTCGGAAGCTTCTTCGCCTGCTCGAGGAGCTTTGAGGTAATCGCCTCCCCGGTGATGTCTTCATGGAAGAGAATTCTCTTGTGAGAATGCGCACCCTCTCTTGTAAATGCAAGAGCGCCGTCCTCACTTTTTGCGAATTCGACGCCGTATCCGATCAGGTCTCTGATCACATCCTGCGAAGAACGGATCATAATGTCCACGGAAACAGGGTCATTTTCTCCATGACCTGCCTTCATTGTATCGTCATAATAAGACTGATAGTCGCTCTCATCGCGCAGCATGCAGATACCTCCCTGCGCAAGATAAGAATCGCTGCTTTCAAAGTCGGCCTTTGTGATCAGAAGAATCTTTTTGTCCTTCGGAACCTGAAGCGCAAAATAAAGCGCCGCACAGCCGCTGCCCACGATGACAATGTCTGTCTTAATCATAATAGAAATATCCTTTCTTTTTCAGGGGCAGCCGGAAATGGCACTTCTTTTTTCTGCATGTTTTCATTTTTGCGTCGTTCGCTCCGGCCGTCCGCATCATGCAGAATCTGAGGCGGATTATAGCACGGTATTTTTCATCTGACAAGACACATGTTATATCATATAACTTGACAGTTGTTTTCGAACTGTCTATACTCAGACATAATTGCGAAGCCGCCCGCATACTTTCGGCAGTTTCCGGCTCGATGACAAGGCCGTCTTCCATTGCTTTTACACCCGGGAAGATTGTTTTGCCGCGTCTGCGCCTGTATCTGACATTTGCATTGCGCCGATATCCGGGCAGCATCAAAAAGGTTCTACATATTGCTTATAAAATTTTACAGATCAATATGACAGGGAGAAAATTATGACCACCAGAGAGCTTCAGGATAAAATTATTGCATTAAAAAAAGAGCGGGACGTCTGTATTCTCGCTCATGCTTACCAGAGTCACGACATCTGGGAAGTCGCTGATTACGTCGGCGACTCCTACGGACTTGCGGTACAGGCGGCCAAGGCTCCGCAGAAAACCGTCCTCATGTGCGGCGTCAGATTTATGGCTGAAACCTGCAAGATTCTGTCACCGGAAAAGAAAGTCATTTTGTCCAATTCCATCGCAGGCTGTCCGATGGCCATGCAGATGGATAAGCAGGCCGCTCTGAAGCTGAAGGAAGAGTATCCCGGCCTTCCGCTTGTTGCTTACATCAATACAACGGCCGACTTAAAGACCGTCACCGATGTTGTCGTGACCTCTTCTTCCGCCGTAAAGATCATCAAAGCACTCCCGGATAAGGAAATTCTGTTTGTGCCGGACTGCAATCTCGGCGGATGGATTCAGCGTCAGCTGCCGGATAAGAAGCTTCATCTCGTCCGGGGCGGATGTCCGACGCACATGCGCATGACGATCCGCGACGTCAAGGCGGCACGGGCAGCTCACCCGGATGCTCTTCTTCTGGTCCATCCGGAATGTCTAAAGGAAGTTTCCGACGCGGCCGATTATGTCGGAAGTACAACAGGCATCATGAAGTATGCCGAGGAATCCGATGCGAAGGAATTCATCATCGGAACGGAAAGCAGTATTGTCCAGCATCTTCAGTTCAAATGCCCGGACAAGAAGTTCTATCTGCTCTCCAAAGAGTGTGTCTGCCACAACATGAAAATGACCACACTCATGGATGTCTACGGCTCCGTCGCCGGAACCGCAGGCGAAGAAATCATACTGAAAGATGAAACCATCCGTGATGCCAGAAAATGCATTGACCGGATGATTGAGCTGGGAGGCTAAGGCTATGATTTTCTTAGCGAACAGCTTCTGAAGGAAGCTGCGAACTTAGAAAATCAAGCCGTTCTTCTGAGCATAGCGAAGAAGAACTTCCTTGCTCTACACTTGCTAAGAATTTTCTGCAGGGAGTTTTCATTTCAGTGAATATTGTTCGACATCCCTGCGGCTTCATACAGACTTTCGATCTCCTCCTCTGTCAGCGGACGGCTCTCGCCTGCTGACAGATTTTCATCAAGGACAAGCGGTCCCATGGAGATTCTTCTTAAGTACATTACTTTCTTACCGACCGCTTCAAACATCTTCTTGATCTGATGAAATTTTCCCTCATGAATTGTCACTTCCACAAGGGAATAGTCTTCCGGTTCGAGAACCTGTACCATGCCGTTTTCATCGATATATTCGTACTGCACGTTGGAACTCGGAAGGATCTTAAGATCCGCCGGGGCCGCCACGAGATCCATATCAAATTTCAGTCCCTTCGCAAAGGCTGCAACGTCCGCCTTTGTCACTTTTCCCTCGACTTCCGCATAGTACACCTTATCAACATGATATTTCGGAGTCAGAAGCCGGTGGGCAAGTTCTCCGTCATTGGTAATCAAAAGAAGTCCTTCCGTATCAATATCGAGCCGACCGACGGGAAAGAGATCTTTCCTTCTTCTTGCTCCCAGAAGGTCCATGACCGTCGTGCGATGCCTGTCTTCCGTAGTCGAAAGAGCTCCCTCCGGCTTGTTCATCATGTAGTATTCTTTTTTCTGATATGTAATCAGTTCTCCGTCAAAGCGCACTTCTTCATCACCCGTAAGAGACATCG
>CAYYEB010000147.1:0-5139 GCA_964470725.1 uncultured Lachnospiraceae bacterium
TTGCTGGTTCCTCAGAAGGATTCTCACCCGGATCAGAAGACTCTGGCACCGGCTCTTCTGTCGGAGGAACATCCTCAGGTTCTTCTATAGTCGCAGTTGCTGTGATAACCTCTATAATTCCTTGAGAATCCTTTTTTGTTACACTCCCTGTTGTTAATCCGGAAGTATCCAGACCGCCATCTCCGGCCTGCAGTTCTTCTCCTGTCTTGCCCTTTGTCCGATCATATCCGTTTCCAATCGCAGCTCCATGGTCGGCTCCCGTTGCTGTAACATTCGCATCTCCACTAATTGCCACATTGCCTGCGGTTCCCGAGACTCCACCACCGATTCCAGCTCCACCACCAGTTCCGGTTGCATCCACTTTGCCACCTGAAATCGTAATGTCTTCACCATTTCCTCTAATCCCACCGCCGATGCCGGCGCCTCCATACATTCCAGTTGCATCTACTATGCCGCCTGAGATCGTAATACCTTCACCTTTTCCATCAATCCCACCGCCGATGCCGGCGCCTCCCCCCTCTCCGGTTGCAGTTACTGTGCCGCCTGAGATCGTAATACCTTCACCATGTCCACCATCCCCTCCGCCGATGCCGGCGCCTCCATCTCCTCCAGTTGCAGTTACTGTGCCGCCTTTAATTTCTATATTGCTGACGCGTTGTCCGAATCCGCCTCCAATTCCAGCTCCACCGCCCATACCTACAGCTTCAAGACTTCCATTCTCATCATTATCATCATTAATAGATAAAGTTCCAGAATTACCTTTTTCAAGACCGGCAGGTCCAAATCCACTTCGCAGTGTATTGCTTCCGTCAAGTTCAATGCTGACGTTGCCTTTTCCATTGGTTGCGACTGCGGCATTATTGGAGGACTTGATATTCACGCCGTTTAATGTAACTTCTGCGGTCTGCCCTGAGGCCGCATTGATGGTAAGATTATTCCCCGTTGCCGTTGAAGCATTTGTCTGTGTAATTACGGTTGCAGAAGTTTCCTGCTTATTCACGGTATTTCCCTGCGACACATAACGATGCCCATCATCCTTTGCGGCAACCGTAATGCTTCCATTATCAATATACCAGGTCTCCGCCAGTGCACTCATCGGCATCGACAGTCCTACACCGAGTGCAAGCGCATAAGCCGCGACACATTTCATTCCATTCCTGAGAATTCTGCCCTTTCCGGTTCTCTTCATAATAGTTTCTCCTTTTCCTATGGTGTGAACGGATCATTTGATGAGTCTTTCGTATCCGTCCGGTGTTCCATCTGCTTTTTGAATTAACGATCGTTTGTTATAGTTCAAATATGCCATATTTTCTTCTATATGTCAAACGTTTGTTTATTGAAAATTGCTCAAATTTTCCAACTTATTACTGTTAGATTCCTTATGAAATACAGGGCCTCAGATCATTGCCTGATTACTCCGGGCGTCCGAGCACCGCCAGTTCTTGATAAATGCAAGCCGTCAGGCGCCGCATGAATCTAGAACTGCTGCGAGTGCGAGCGAGCGGGAGCGTCCCGGAGTAACAGGCCATGATTTGAGGCCCGTCAACTTTATGTATGCCTGAGCACTAACTGCAAGACAAAGGTGCACTCACTTGATCTTCTTCCGTATAATCACCGCCATCCCCAGAATAAGCGCCGACAGGATCGTAATTCCGACTTCTTTGAGATCCACATCCCCGGTTCGCACCGGTTCCAGGGTCACCTTTCCGTCTTTTTTCTTAAGCTCCACGGACGTTTCGGCATCTGGCCCGGGTTTATTCCTTTTCTGATCCGGTGTCGTGTGCTTTTCTGCGGTACTTTCCAGCGTATATTTCACTTCCGCATGAATCACACGCTGCTCCTTTGTCGGTCTTACAAGAAACGGAAGCGGCGTCACCTTGCCCGCATCGTTTTCCACTGCATGTCCCGTGATCAGATACGTTCTGTCAAATGCAAGTCCCCGTATCGTCATTCCATCCGCATGAATCATTTCCTTCTGCCGCTCCGTCATGGAATCACTGAGCTTCACTGCCGCGTCCGCCAGCTTCCCGACCGGAACATCTTCTCCGTAAATGCCGAACTTCTTAAGTGTGCTGTCCGAGATTCCGGCCGCGTAAAAATCCGTTTTCGCCGGAAAATCCGTAATCCTAAGTTCCGCCGTCGCTGTGAGCGGATCCATCCAGCTGTCGCAGTCTCCTTGCTCTTCTGCACATTCCGTAAAGGACGTCACTTGCCTTTGCGAAGAGGCCTGTACCTGTATGGACGACAGGAAGAGAACCGGCGTGACTGCCAGAAACAGCATCATCCCGATCGGGAACCGGATTCTCCGATTTTCCGCCCCGGCCGTTTTCATCCTGCCAATCCACAGGAAGGACACCAGAAAAAGTCCCATTCCGATGGCCAGCCAGATCGCAGAGATTCCGCCCTCACCCGTATTCGGAAGCTCCATCTCCTTAGGCTCTTCCGCTCTTTCCGGGGCCATATTGAACTGCAGTTTCAGATTCGATTCCCACATTCCCCGCTCCAGATAAAAAAGTACAAGCTGATGCTTTTCCCCGGTATCGGCAAGCTGAAATTTTGTGGTACACGGTCCCTCCTCCGCGTCCGGATCGCCCTGGCTCTTCTTCACGCGGCTTACAAATGCGGTATCATCGGCAAAGTTGACGGTTCCTTCCACCTTTCCGTGATCACCGCCCACATCCAGGACCAGTTTGCCGTCCACAAACACCCAGAGGTCATCATCTCCGGAAAATGAAAAAGCGACCGGCCTGTTCTGTCCGTTCTTATTTTTCAGCACCCCATCCTTCGGCAGCCGAAAGTCAAATGCCATCCTGAGTCCGAATCCGTAATTATAGGCATATCCGTTTCCATCCGTTTCCAAGCTGTTCAGAGGAAAGAATCCGTATTCGTCTGATACGGACGCAGGATCAGGTTCACCGGCGCTTGTCATGTTTTTCGACCAGATGTATTTTCTTCTTCTGCCTTTTCCCGAAACCGGACAATCTTTGAAATACCATGAGAATCCATTTTGATCGGCATTCACCGGCTTTGTCAGATGGAGATGCGTCTCGGCACTGTCGAAGGACCAGTACAGGATTCCATCCTGATCGCGATCCACCTGATGAAACGGAAAAGCCGCGTTGCGGTAAACCCTGCCGAGTTTTACATTCCGACTGTTTTTGCCTTCCAGAAAGCTCTTCGAAAAGAGAGGAAAACGGGCATCCGTATCTTCCGGACCTTCCGGCTTTCTACAGACCGGATAACCGTTTACCAGTTCCTTTCCAATCAGTCCCTGTGCCGCACAGGCATACTTCCGGTCTTCGGCACTTCCGCCGCCCGCTGCGTCCAATGTGGAATTGTTTGTCGAGAAAAATCCGTTTTCATCATCCCAGCCGGTCAGGTTTAAAATCGGTGCCAGTTCGCTGAAGCGAAGCTTCTCAAATGCATCCGGCTGAAAATGACCGACATAGAGCGGTATTCCACCGCTCTGCCGATAAGCGTCACTCAGAGCTTCATTGAGATTTCGAAACGGGACCCACGTACGATCTGATTTTTCCGAATCCGAAAAATCGGAGCGAGGTATTCCGTTCAGCTCATAGTCCGTATAGTAATCATAGAGATCGCAGTTCAGATACAGGGCGTCCTGCTCTGTCTCGTCCGGCATCTCAGGAATTTCCGTAAGGCCGCCCTCTGAAATTTTCTTTTCGGAATCATGTTCCAGATTTTCGGCATATTCCGTCTCCGGGTCCCGCACCTCAAAGGCCTCGTCCCAGTAACCTCCCCGATCCGTCGCTTCATAAAGAGACGGATCATCCGCATCCAGATAGAAGCAGGGACTGCTCAGATTTTCCGGAATCTTCTGCACTTCGGTCACACTTCCCTTCGGCGGCTCATTCCCGCCGTTTTTCAGTTCCTGAAGTGAAAAGCGGATCTCATCATATTGTGTCGGAAGTTCCGCCACGAACACACAGGTCCAGGTATGTTCTCCCTTTGTGACGGGTATCTCTTTTTGCATTCTGCCGGTAAGATCACGGCTTTGGTCTTCTTCGTCGCCGCTCCTGTGTGCCCAATACCAAATTTCCGCCGCATTCGGCGGTCCGGTCAGGGATGCATCGAGATAGATTTTCCTGGTTTCTTCCTTCGTCAGAACGGATTCCGCATCTCCTCCGGATGCATTTCCCGCTCCGGAAACAGTTGCGGCGCTTCCCGCCTCCCGGATTGAATCTGCCTCCGCAACGCTTTCCGTCTGCCCTTTTCCCGCTTCCTCTTCCGGCATCTTCGCAAATGCGGAAAATCCCGGCAGCAGAAGAAGTAAGGGCAGAATCAGGCATAACATATGTTTCATTTTAACCGCCTCCTTACCGAAACGCACCGCAAGAGGTCCGCCGGGGCAATGTTTTCTGCTTGCCGGAGGAACCAGACGCGGTGTCCCTCTTTATTGCTAACGTTCCGGTAAAAAGTGTAGGCCGCAAAACAGATCGAAACGACCGCCGATATGAACAAAAGAAAACGTGAAATATGGGAAAAAGAGATAAAAATCCGAAAGGATTTTCGGATATGCGCAATATACTGATTTTTATAAAAAAAAGAGGACCATGCACTGCACAGTCCTCTTACGATCACATATTTTGATTGTGTATTTTACTGAATCTTCAGCGGGTTTACCTTAACACCGGGACCCATTGTCGGAGCCAGTGTGATAGTCTTCAGATACTGACCCTTCACTGCTGAAGGACGAGCCTTGATCAGAGCGCCCATCAGAGCATCGAAGTTCTGCTTCAGAGCCTCTTCTGAGAAGGAAGCCTTTCCAACCGGAACATGGATGATGTTCGCCTTGTCAAGACGATACTCGATTTTACCGGCTTTAATCTGCTTTACTGCATTTGTCACATCCATCGTAACTGTACCGGCCTTCGGGTTCGGCATTAATCCCTTCGGTCCGAGGATACGGCCAAGACGTCCGACAACGCCCATCATATCCGGTGTTGCAACAACAACGTCGAAATCCAGCCATCCTTCGTTCTGGATCTTCGGAACAAGATCCATCTCGCCTACATAATCTGCGCCGGCTGCCTTAGCTTCTTCTGCCTTTGCACCCTTTGCAAATACAAGAACGCGAACCTTCTTACCTGTTCCGTTCGGAAGAACAACAGCGCCACG
>CAYYEB010000148.1:0-5081 GCA_964470725.1 uncultured Lachnospiraceae bacterium
GAGGAAGAATCTTTATTTTCTGCTCTCTGCAGTGAAGCAGATATTCCGAACATTTCACGGAATTGTCCAGCACACTCGTCATGAGAGCTGCCATGTATTCCACCGGATAGTAGCATTTCAGATATGCGGTCTGCATCGTCACGATCGCATATGCCGCCGCATGCGACTTGTTAAACGCATACTTGGCAAAGTCAATCATCTCATCATAGATATGATTGGCGGTTTTCTCATCGATTCCGTTTGCGATGCATCCCGGAATATTCTGTTCCGGATTTCCGTAGACGAAGTTATGACGTTCCTCCTCCATTACCTTCGTCTTTTTCTTCGACATGGCTCGACGCACCAGGTCGCTTCGGCCCATGCTGTATCCGGCCAGATCCCGCACGATCTGCATGACCTGCTCCTGATAGACGATGCATCCGTAGGTCGATTTGAGAATCGGTTCCATCTGCGGGCAGTCATACTGAATGGTTTCCGGATGTTCCTTTCCTCTGATGTACTTCGGAATAAAGTCCATAGGCCCCGGTCTGTAGAGAGCAATGCCTGCAATGACGTCCTCCAGGCTATCCGGTTTCAGCTCCTTCATGAAAGCCTTCATGCCGGCGGATTCAATCTGAAAGACACCCTCCGTCTTTCCCTTTCCGATCATATCCATGACCTTTCGGTCATTGAGATCAATATGATCCATATCCAGATCAATTCCCTTGGCACGAACCAGATCCGCCGCATCCCGGATCACATTGAGAGTTCTCAGTCCCAGAAAGTCCATCTTCAGAAGACCGAGCTCTTCCAGTGTCGTCATGGTATATTCCGTTGTAATTGAACCGTCCGAAGATCTCGATACCGGCACATATTCGACCACGGGAAGTTTGGAAATCACCACTCCCGCCGCATGCATTGAGGTGTTTCTCGGAAGTCCCTCCAGATGCCTCGACATGTCGATGAGATACCGGGTCCGCTCATTGGTATCATATTCCTTTTTCAGGTCCGGATTCATCTTAAGGGCCTTATCCAGCGTGATGTTCAGATCCTTCGGTATCATTTTGGAAATGCGGTCACATTCACTGTACGGATAATCGAGGGCCCGTCCGACATCACGGATAACACCCCTTGCCAGCATTTTACCGAAGGTAATAATCTGCACCACACGGTCTCTGCCGTACTTCTCTACAACATAGTCAATGACCTGCTGCCGCTCTTCATATCCGAAATCCATATCGATATCGGGCATCGTCACTCGTTCCGGATTCAGAAAACGTTCGAAGATCAGGTCGTATTTCAGAGGATCAAGTGTTGTAATATCCAGACAGTAGGCAACAATGGAACCCGCGGCCGAACCTCTCCCGGGTCCCACGGGTACGCCATGCGTTTTAGCATAATGGACATAATCCCAGACGATCAGGAAGTAATCCACAAATCCCATGGACTTAATCACGCCGAGCTCATAATCCAGCCGTTCCCGGATTTCAGGCGTAATCTCCTTATAGTTTCTGTGCAGTCCCTCTTCACAGAGTTTTTCCAGATATTCATAGCTTGTCATGCCGTCCGGCACATCGTACTGCGGAATTTTACGCTCTCCGAATACAATTTTCACATTGCAGCGATCTGCGATCTTCTGTGTATTTTCCAGCGCCTCCGGAATATAACCGAAAAGCTGGCGCATCTCTTCCTCGGACTTGACATAATACTGTCCGCCTTCATAGCGCATCCGGTCTTCATCCTGCACTTTTTTCTGCGTCTGAATGCACAGAAGCACATCGTGAGCTTCCGCATCTTCGGCCATCGTGTAGTGGCAGTCATTTGTGCAGACAAGGGGAATTCCCGTTTCACGGCTGAGTCTGATAAGCATCTGCGCCACATGCTTCTCCTCCGGAATTCCATGGTCCTGTATTTCCAGAAAATAATTGCCCTTACCGAACATTTCCTGATATTCCAGAGCCACCTTCTTTGCTCCGCTGTAATCATTCATCGCGATATGGCGCGGAACTTCTCCCTGCAGGCAGGCGCTCAGGCAGATGATTCCCTCATGGTATTTTTCAAGAATCTCTCTGTCCACCCGGGGTTTATAGTAGAATCCTTCCGTAAATCCGGTCGATACAATGTGATTGAGGTTATAGAGTCCCTTATCATTTTCCGCAAGAAGGATCAGATGATAATAGCGATCCTCCGTCACTCCCAGAGCCTTGTCAAACCGGCTCCCCGGAGACACATAAACCTCGCATCCGAGAATCGGCTTGATTCCCTGAGCGAGGCATTCTTTATAAAAATCCACACAGCCGTACATCACTCCATGATCGGTGATGGCCGCACTGTTCATCCCGAGTTCTTTTACGCGGGATACATAATCTTTTATTTTATTGGAACCGTCCAGAAGGGAATATTCCGTATGGACGTGAAGATGTATAAATGACATTTATCCCTTTCTCTGTCTGGTTGTGCGAAACTGGTGAATCATACCGAAAAGAGCCAGGGCAAGACCGATCACAACTCTTGCAACTGCCTCATAGGAGCTGTCCCAGGTAATATGCACAATATTATTCAGAAGCACAGAAGCAAATCCGAATCCACCGGCAAATGCGGAAGAAATGATCAGCATTGTTCTGAAAAATATCATTGTCAGAATTGCCAGAACCAGCCCGATGATCACACAGATTACTGAAATCATATTTTTATCGAACTGTATTCTCGCGTCATTCGACAGAATCTCGCTGGCGGCGTAAAATCCGCTGGCAAATACCATAATAAAGATACCTGCCTTGTACAGGAAAAAGCCGGCTACTGCGCATACCACTCCGATAATCAGAGGCAGGAGAAGACCCGTTGTACCGCTGAGTTTCAGCATTTCACTGATGAACAGGCCGATGCCCAATCCCAGTACGAGTCCGGAAATTGTTGCAAATACCTTCATGGCCTTATATCCGAAAAAGCACCATCCGAGTTCCAGAATCAGTACAATTACCAGAACCACAACAGAACCGATCGGGTTTTTCCCGATCGCGGCCGTCGCCTGCGACGGAAGCTTTGTTGCCAGATCAATTACGTTCTCCATACCTTTTCTCCCTTCCGGAAGCCAGTGCTTCTTTTTCTTTCATCTCAGCAGCTCAGTGCGCCTTCTTCGTCTCAATCGTGCCATCCGACAAAATCACTCGGTGCTTCTTGTAAAGGTGTCCCACTGCTCTCTTGAACGCATTTTTACTCAGTCCGAATATCTCCCGGATACGCTCAGGATCTGTCTTTTCGTCAAACGGAAGAGTGCCGCCGAAATCATTTTCAATTTTCTGAAATACGTATTCCGCATCTGCATTCATCTGTACGTAGGCGACATCTCTGGAACTTAAATCCAGCTTTCCATCCTCTTTGACGCCTGCAACTCTCAGCTCAGCTGTCTGGCCGATTTTCAGATGATTCGGCTCTCTTGCAGGAATCATTCCGGAATAGATTCCATCCACGGCCACAAAGGTGCCGAAATTTTTTGCGATCTGATACACATATCCTTTGACATGATCCCCCTTCTTATATGGAGAATCCGTTTTCAGATACGGGTATACGTTCATTGTCGCCGCCAGCCGGCCGCTTTTGTCGACATAAGCGGCCACGAGAACTTCCTCTCCCTCACTGACTTTCTTTAACTGTTCATGAAACGGAAGCAGAAGATCCTTTTCGAGTCCCCAGTCAAGAAAAGCACCGATCCTTGTCACCTGGCGAACCTTCAGAAAGCCTGTCTCACCGACTTCAACGGCAGGTTTTGTCGTTGTTGCGATCCTGCGGTCCATGGAATCGCGATACACAAAGACCTCGATCTCATCTCCGGCCTTCGTTCCGTCCGGAACCTGCTTTGCAGGGAGCAGAATCCTTTCCTCCGGTCCCGCCGCTCTGCTCTCTCCAAGGTAAACACCCTGCTCTTTCCGGTTCACAACTGTGAGAACCTGTGACTTTCCCAATTCAATCATACGGACTCCCTCTCCCTGCCATTTGCATTTGACTTATACAGTTTACCATAGAAAGGCTGTGATCGCACAGACCTTATCCTCCTGATTTTTCAAAACCACAATGCGCTGTTCCGGAAGGTCATATACATACGGTGTCAGAGTGTCTCCCAGCACTGCCTGATGAGAATATTCCACACGCACTTCTCTAAATGTTTTTCTTAGCGGAGTACACTGCATTGCCATCTCAAGGTACTGTTCATTATTGACATGTCCGTTATTGTCAATCTGATGCCTCAAAACCGGTATCGGCTCGCATGCAACCGGATCCATATCCTTCGGCAGTCTGATATGTCTCGGTGCGCGTTCAAATGAAATATCCGGTTCTGTGTCAATTCCGGGATCCGTTCCGTAACTTTCTATTTCTTCCTTCGGTATGCGGATCGGCATCTGATCTGCGAAATGAAAATAAATCCATCTGGAAGTCGCAAATGCGAGAATCTCCCCCTTATCTCCACGGATTGTAAAATCACGATCAGCTTCAATGCCATGAAAACGGCGGGCGAAAGTTTTGGTTGTAATCGCATCCCCAAGATGGGGCATTTTCTTAATGATGATCTGCCAGGATACAATGATCCAGGCATTTTTCACCTCTCCGACCGGCTTTACGCCGCGGCCCACACTTTCCGAATGAAATACAGCACAATCCTGCATGCGGTTGATCAGGCTGCCAAGTGTAATGTTAAGATCCGGACCGGTTTCACTGTATCTGACTCTGGATGTGTATTCGTACATGCGCCTTTTCCTTCTTTCTATGGGAATTGAAAATTGTAGTATTCTCCGAAAAATTCCTATGTAAAAGAAAAGCCCCAGGCACTTTGCCTGAGGCTTCAGCTGGGCTACAAGGATTCGAACCTTGAAATGACGGAGTCAGAGTCCGTTGCCTTACCATTTGGCGATAGCCCAATATTTGCGACGCATATTATAATAACGCAGTGCGTCGCAAAATGCAAGCACTTTTTTATTTTTATTTTGGTAGTTCTGGTCAGGTTATGGTCTGATTGCTCCGGGCGTCCGAGTTCCGCCGGTTCTTAATGAATGCGCAGCATGAATTTAGAACCGCTGCGAGAACGAGCGAGCGGAAGCGTCCCGGAG
>CAYYEB010000149.1:0-2804 GCA_964470725.1 uncultured Lachnospiraceae bacterium
TGCCCAAAGAAATTTTTTTCATATATATCCTCAAGTCAACTGATTTTGTTTATAATAAAATGATGAATTTAGAACATTATAGCATTTCACTGCGGTGAATCACAATTGTTGTGATTTGACATAGGAATGGTTACTGTTCAGATACACTCTAGGTACGGGTCTTAAATTATGACCTGTTGTTCCGGGACGCTCCCGCTCGCTCGTTCTCGCAGCGGTTCTAAATTCATGCCGCGCCTGAAGGCTTGCATTCATTAAGAACCGGCGTCACTCGGACGCCCGGAGCAATCAGGTCATGATTTAAGGCCCCTTATACTATAGGAGTAAACAGTATTTGTGAATGGATTGGAAATGAGGCGGACTGTGAAAAAAGACGGTGGAAGAGACAGAAGAGAAATGCAGCAGTTAAAAACACAGTGGAGTCCCGGAGAGATTCCTCTTCCGGAGTACCCGAGGCCTCAGATGAAGAGGGATGATTTTGAGATCTTAAACGGCTGGTGGGACTGTACATTCACAAAATCCCGGACAATGCCGGAACAATATGATCAGAAAATTCTGGTGCCGTATTCTCCGGAGTCATATCTTTCAGGGGTGGGAAGAACACTGCTGCCGGATGAATTTCTCCATTACAGAAGAACATTTCAAATTGAGTCGATTCGCCCCGGAATGAGACTTCTGCTTCATTTTGGAGCAGTGGATGAAAGTGCGGAGGTTTATCTCAATCATAAGAAGATACTGGAGCATCATGGAGGATATCTGTCTTTTTCCGCGGACATCACAGATGAGATCAGCACGGGCGAAAATGCGCTGCAGCTCTGTGTAAATGATCCTTCGGATTCAGCCGGAATTGCAAGAGGAAAACAGAAACTGAAACCGGGAGGAATGTTCTATCAGTGCCAGAGCGGAATCTGGCAGACAGTGTGGATGGAATGGGTCCCCGCTGTATATATTCGCTCGATTCGGATGGAACCCGATATAGATCGGGAATGTCTGAAACTTCAGGTTCAGTTAAATACAAAGGAATACAGAAAAGTAAGGGTAATCATTCCGACGCTTCCCGTGCCGAATACTTTTGAGATCACAAGCGGGACTACCTGCATAATACCTGTTCCGTCTCCGCATCTTTGGTCACCGGAGGATCCTTATCTGTATGAAATGAAACTTACGGTGGGTGAAGATCACGTGGAAAGTTATTTTGCCATGCGAAAATTCAGCACAGGAAAAGACCGCCGTGGAATAAAACGTTTCTTCTTGAACAATCAACCGTATTTTCTGAACGGAGTTCTCGATCAGGGATACTGGCCGGAGGGACTTATGACGCCTCCTTCGGATGAGGCCTTTGTATTTGACATTCAGAACATGAAGGATCTTGGCTTTAACATGATCCGAAAGCATGTCAAAATCGAATCGCTGCGCTGGTATTATCACTGTGACAGAATCGGGATGCTTGTATGGCAGGATATGGTGAATGGAGGAAAACCATACCATGCGCTTCTTGTACGGGATCTTCCAAATGTATTATTGCCGACGCAGCGGATCGTTCCGGATAAATTACATACACTTTTCGGAAGAAAGAGTGAAGAAAGCCGACAAAGCTATCTTTGCGAGGCGAAGGAAACGGTTGCGCAGCTTTTTAACTGCGTTTCCATCTGTACCTGGGTACCGTTTAATGAGGGATGGGGACAGTTTGATGCCAAAAAGATATCGGAAGAGATAAAAAAGGAGGATAGCACGCGTCTGGTTGACCATGCGAGCGGCTGGTTCGATCAGGGAGGCGGAGACTTTTTCAGCATTCATAATTATTTCTTTCCGCTATTTGTATGGCCTGTAAAAAGAGTTGTGGCGCTAACGGAGTATGGAGGATTTTCCATGCCTTATCCGGGACATACGGCTATGAAAAAGGTCTACGGATATGGAATCCGGCATTCGCGGAAAACACTTACCGACACCTATGCGCGAAGAGTATGGTGCGATGTGCTCCCGAACATGAAAAGGGGACTTTCCGCGGTGGTTTATACACAGCTTTCCGATATCGAAGAAGAAGTGAACGGACTCTTTACGTGGGACAGGAAAGAACTTAAAATGGATAGGAAACGGCTGAAGAAAATCAATGAGAGGATGTTTTACACCTTTCGGCAATGCATATGACAGCGGCAGACACACGGTTACTGAGAAAGATATAGGAAAGGGGATTGACAATAATGCGTTTTATTTATCCGGCGGTGATTACAAAAAAAGAGGATGGAACATACCATGGGGAGCTTCCGGATCTTGAGGGATGTTATGGAGACGGAGACAGCATGGATGAATGTATCCGCTCCTGTAATCAGGCGGCCTATGATTGGATTGATCTGGAAATGCATGAGGAGGATCCGGATCTTCCGGCGGCTTCGGAAAAAGAAGATCTTGAAAAAATGCATAAAGATGAGAAGAATGTGGAGGTCCGCAACATTCTGACCATATACCGCATACTGGAAGGCTGGGAAGAATGAGCGATCTCGTCTTCAGCCTGAATGCAACCATGCCTGTCTTTCTGACGATGGTGCTTGGATTTGTGTTTCAGAGAATCGGATGGATCAGCGATAAGTTCGCTTCGGCAATGAATAAATTTGTCTTCCTGATTCCTCTGCCGGTGATGCTGTTCCGCCAGCTTGCGGAAACGGATTTTCGAAAGACCTGGGACGGAAGATTCGTTCTGTTCTGTTTTGTAGTTACACTTTTAAGCATTCTCCTGGCTTTCCTGGTTTCACTGCTTCTGAAATCCATTCCGGAACGGGGAGAATTCATCCAGGGAGCCTATCGAAGCA
>CAYYEB010000149.1:2904-5078 GCA_964470725.1 uncultured Lachnospiraceae bacterium
CTTCTGAAATCCATTCCGGAACGGGGAGAATTCATCCAGGGAGCCTATCGAAGCAGTGCCGCCATTTTGGGAATTGCCTACATTCAGAATATCTACGGAGACGCGAAACTTGCGCCGCTTATGATCCTGGGAGCCGTTCCCTTGTATAATGTCATGGCGGTCGTGGTACTGGCGCTTACAAGCGAAGAGAACAGAACTCTGGATGCAAAGACAATGCGGAAAACTCTCTATGGAGTTGTGACCAATCCGATCATTCTTGGAATTGTAGTCGGACTTATCTGGTCAGTCATCCGTATTCCGATGCCGAAGATTCTCGATAAGACTTTGGAAAATGTGGCTCAGATTGCAACACCGATGGGACTTTTGGCTCTTGGAGCTAGTATTCATCCGGACAAGGTGAAGGGGGAGCTGAAACCCGCAATTCTGGCGACATTTATCAAACTGGTCGCACTGGAGGCCATTTTCCTTCCGGCAGCGGTTGCCATGGGATTCCGTAAGGAGAAACTTGTTGCAATACTCATTATGCTTGGATCCCCTACGACTGTGACAAGTTTCGTCATGGCAAAAAATATGGGACATGAAGGAACCCTTTCTTCCAATACAGTCATTCTTGCGACAATACTCAGCGCGTTTACTCTGACATTCTGGGTATGGCTTGTCAGGAGCAGAGGTTGGATTTAATGAATTTTATTAAGTGTCGGGAGATCTGTTTTGTCTGAGAAAAAGGCAGGTGCAGAGGATGATTCTGTATACAACATACATCTTTTGAAAATTGCGGCATCTGCACGGCATTTTTTTAAAAATGTTAGGTTTTATTCAGCTTTTATTTAGCACTTTAATGTGTTGACTTTTTAAAGCTACGAGTTAAAATAAAAAGCAATCAGTTAGAAGGAGGCGGAAATGCACCAGATCGTACTTTCCCTTTTAGTCGATAATACGTCAGGCGTTCTCGGGAGAATCGCAAATCTTTTTTCCAGAAGAGCCTATAATATCGACAGCCTGACCGTCGGTGTGACGGCAAACCCGAAGATCTCGAGAATGACGATTGTCAGTCGCGGAGATGATTTAATCCTGCAGCAGATCCTGGCTCAGGTAAAAAAGCAGGAAGACGTTCGGGATGTCAAGGTCTTAAGACCTGACAATTCCGTTGACAGAGAACTGATTATGGTCAAGGTGACAGCCGATGTGACAAACAGAAGAGATATCATGGCAATTGCCGATATCTTCCGCGCAAACATCGTTGATGTCCAGAAGGATTCTCTGATTCTTGAGCTGACAGGTAATCAGTCAAAGATATCGGCACTGCTCGATATGCTCAGTGATTATGAAATCCTGGAAATCGCCAGAACCGGAATTACCGGCCTCAGCCGTGGCGCTGATGATGTACGGTGGTTCTGAGTTTAATATTTACAAAACATCTCACAAGAGAGGAGAACTATTATGGCAGAAGCAAAGCTTTATCATGAGGAAGACTGCAACCCATCTTTACTGGAAGGCAAGAAGATTGCCGTAATCGGATATGGTTCTCAGGGACATGCACATGCACTGAACCTGAAGGATTCCGGTTTTGATGTTGTTGTAGGTCTGTATGAAGGATCCAAGTCCAAGGCAAAGGCTGAGTCACAGGGACTTACAGTACTCCCGACGGCAGAGGCAGCAAAGCAGGCTGACATTATTATGATCCTTACCCCGGATGAGCTGCAGGCAAAGATTTATAAAGAGGACATTGAGCCGAACCTCAAGGCTGGCGATATGCTGATGTTCGCTCACGGCTTTAACATTCATTTCCATCAGATTGTTCCGCCTAAGGATGTTGATGTAACAATGATCGCTCCTAAGGCTCCGGGCCATACAGTTCGTTCTGAATATCAGGCCGGCAAGGGAACACCGATGCTCGTTGCTGTTGAGCAGGATGCAACAGGCAAGGCTCTTGATCTGGCACTTGCATATGGCGCTGCAATCGGCGGAGCTCGTGCAGGTATTCTTGAAACAACATTCCGTACAGAGACAGAAACTGACCTCTTCGGTGAGCAGGCAGTTCTTTGCGGCGGTGTTGTAAAGCTGATGCAGACAGGTTTCGAAGTTCTGTGCGAAGCCGGATATGATCCGAGAAACGCATATTTCGAATGCATCCATGAGATGAAGCTGATCGTAGATCTGATCTATCAGTCAGG
>CAYYEB010000150.1:0-4928 GCA_964470725.1 uncultured Lachnospiraceae bacterium
TATTTACCATAGTATAACACCCGGACAGATTGTGAACAATATATTTTGCCAGAATCATAAATTGTGATATAATAAAACTTCCGATTCTTGCCTGGGAAATAAATGAAATTTATAGAAGCCGGCCGGAAGACTTTTTTGTGATAAAAAACGGGAAATGTTTTCAATATTCGGACCGCATTCGGAAGAAAAACAAAAAAATAAACGAAATTTCAAGAAAAAAGAATCAGCAATTTGGCATAAATGTTCACCCGAATTTTTGATTGTGTTATAATAAAACACACAATAGCAACCGGAAAAGTTGTGCATGACGTGAGGTGAACTTATGATCAAAAAAGAAATGATCGCCATGCTGCTGGCAGGCGGGCAGGGAAGCCGTCTTGGAGTATTGACCGATAATGTGGCCAAGCCTGCTGTGTCGTTCGGGGGTAAATACCGGATTATTGATTTTCCACTCAGCAATTGTATCAATTCCGGAATCGATACGGTCGGTGTGCTGACGCAGTATCGGCCTTTGCGCCTGAATACACATATTGGTATCGGAATCCCCTGGGATTTGGATCGGAATGTGGGAGGAGTGACTGTTCTTCCGCCGTATGAAAAAACTACAAATACAGACTGGTATACCGGAACTGCAAATGCGATTTACCAGAATCTGGAATATATGGAGCAGTATAACCCGGATTATGTTCTGATTCTTTCAGGAGATCACATCTATAAGATGGATTATGAAGTGATGCTGGATTATCACAAGGCGAATAAGGCCGATGTGACAATTGCGGTCATGCCGGTACCTATGGAGGAGGCGTCCCGTTTCGGCATCATGGTGACAGACGAGCATGGGAGGATTACGGATTTTCAGGAAAAACCTGAACACCCCGCAAGTAACCTTGCTTCGATGGGAATCTATATTTTCAACTGGCAGGTACTGAAGCAGAATCTGATTGCGCTTCGTGATCAGTCAAATCTGGACTTCGGAAAGCACGTGCTGCCTTACTGCAGAGAGCAGGGGGAGCGTCTGTTTGCCTATGAATTCAACGGATACTGGAAGGATGTCGGTACGCTCGGTTCTTACTGGCAGGCTAATATGGAGCTGATCGATGTCATTCCGGAATTCAACCTCTACGAGGAGTTCTGGAAAATCTATACGAGAGGTGATATTATTCCGCCGGATTATATTTCGTCAGAGGCAGTAACCGATAAATGCATTATCGGAGAAGGATCGGAAATATACGGTGAAGTTCATAACTCGGTGATCGGGCCGGCGGTGCGGATTGAACCAGGAGCTGTGGTGCGCGATTCGATTGTGATGCAGGAAGCCTATATCGGGCGGGATGCAAAACTTGACAAGGCGATTGTGGCACAGGGATCGGTGGTCGGAGATCATGCGATTGTCGGATGCGGAGAAGATGCGCCGAATGAATATAACCGGAAGGTGTATGCATTCGGACTGGCAACGATAGGAGAAAATTCCGTGATTCCTTCAAACGTAAAGATCGGGAGAAATACGGCAATTCTCGGAAAGACCGAACCGGAGGATTATCCTGACGGGATCCTAAAGAGCGGAGGGACAATTATCCGCCATGACGGAAGGGACGGTGATCCGGCATGAGAGCAGTAGGAATGATACTGGCGGGCGGCAATAACAACCGCATGAGAGAACTGTCCAATAAGCGGGCCATTGCAGCAATGCCAATGGCAGGAAGCTACAGAGCGATTGATTTTGCTCTGTCCAATATGACCAATTCGCACATTCAGAAGGTTGCGGTTCTGACCCAATATAATGCGCGGTCTCTGAATGAGCACCTGAGTTCTTCCAAGTGGTGGGACTTTGGCCGGAAGCAGGGAGGCCTATTCCTGTTTCCCCCAACGATCACAAATACAAGCAACTGGTGGTATCGGGGAACGGCGGACGCGATCTATCAGAATCTTGACTGGCTGAAAAAAAGCCATGAGCCATATGTTGTCATTGCATCGGGCGACGGCATTTACAAGCTGGACTACAGCAAAGTGCTGGAATATCACATTGCCAAGCGTGCGGACATAACAGTGGTATGTACGGAATGCAGAAACGATGACGTCAGTCGTTTTGGCGTTCTGAAAATGAATGAAGACTGCCGAATTGAAGAATTTGCGGAAAAACCGATGATCTCAAGTTCCAATGTGATTTCCTGCGGTATCTACGTGATACGGCGCAGACAGCTGATCGAAATGATCGAGCGGTGTGCACAGGAACAGCGCTGGGACTTTGTGCAGGACATTCTGATCCGCTATAAGGATCTGAAGCGGATCTACGGATATAAGATCAACAATTACTGGAGCAATATCTCCACAGTGGAATCTTATTTTCGTACAAACATGGATTTCCTGAAACCGGAGGTAAGAGATTACTTTTTCCGCCAGGATCCACAGATTTTTACAAAGATTGATGATAATCCGCCGGCCAAGTTTAATCCGGGCTGCTCTGTAAAGAACAGTCTGATTTCCAGCGGCTGCATCGTCAACGGGACGGTTGAAGACTCTGTCATTTTTAAAAAAGTTTTCATTGGAAACAATTGTTATATTAAGAACTCAATCATTCTTAACGATGTATACATCGGGGATAATACACACATAGAAAATTGCGTCGTGGAAAGTCGTGACACAATAAGAGCAAACTCCTATCACTGCGGCGAAAATGGCATCAAGATTGTCATCGAAAAGAACGAGAGGTATGTTATTTAAACATAGCTTTTTTCAAAGCAGGGAGAGGGTAATATGAATATCACAGATGTAAGGGTACGTAAGGTTGCTAAGGAAGGCAAGCTAAAGGCTGTTGTCTCCATCACCATGGATGATGAATTTGCAGTTCATGACATCAAGGTAATTGAAGGAGAGAAAGGCTTATTTATCGCAATGCCGAGCCGCAAGGCTGCAGATGGAGAATACCGGGACATCGCACATCCGATCAACTCAAAGACAAGAGCTGAAATTCAGGATATCATTCTGGAAAAATACCGGGAGATGCTGAAACAGGAGGCCGCGGAGACTGAAAAAGCAGAGGTCTGACCGGAAAAGTGCCCGGAGGGAAGTCTTGCGTATAAAACCGAATGTATTTTCCATAGTACAAGCCGGATTCCGGACACTGTGAATATGAAAAGAACTGCCGTTTTCTAACTGCTGATGCAGTCGGAGGGCGGCAGTTTTACTGTACAAAAATATTACAAAAATATTAACGCATTTGTTAAGAAACGTAACGAAATGACTTCAAAAGCGTAACAGAATGTGCTATACTCCTTAACATGTAGTGCCGGACAGCCGATGGAAATGAAGGATCTGCGGCACTTTCGGTAATGAGCGGTCCGCTCGTTTTTATGGAAGGGAGAACGCTTTTTTGAAGAAAAAATATACACGGAAAATGTTAACACTGCTTTTGACCGCATCCATCGGAATGTCGATCGGAATGCCTGCTTATGCGGACACGCAGTCGGATATTGCGGCGGCACAGTCGGAAAAGCAGCAGACGGAATCTTCTCTGAATGCGGCTCAAAGTACAATCGGAACATTGAAAAATCAGAAAAGTCAGCTGGAGGCTTATCTGAATGATGTGAATGCACAGCTGAGTTCTCTTTCTGATGAATTGACGAAGGTCACCGATCAGATCTCGCAGAAGGAAACGGAGATTGAGATGACGGAAGGTGCCATCAGTCGTGCGGAACTTGCTGAAAAAAAGCAGTATAAAAATATGAAATCCCGGATTCAGTATATGTATGAAAACGGAAGCAGTGACATGCTGCTTACGGTTCTGGGATCCGGCAGTATTTCGGAAATGCTGAATAAAGTTTCGGAAGCTCAGGAAATGAGCAGTTACGACCGGGATCAGCTGAAGGAATATCAGGAAACAAAAGAGGCCGTGACCGAACAGAAGGAAACTCTTGAGAAGGAGCAGACAAAACTTCAGACTCTGAAGTCTCAGCAGGAGGCCAAGCAGCAGGAACTGCAGAATGTGGCGTCTGAAACCAATCAGAAGATCAGCGAATATACAGCCAATATCAGCGCACAGGAGCTGACTGCGTCGAATCTTCAGCAGAAGATTGAACAGCAGAAGGCGAATATCTCGGCACTTCAGCAGAAGGCCGCAGCGGAAGAAAAGGCAAGACAGGAGGCGGCGGCCAGGGAAGCACAGTTAAAGCAGCTGGCAGCTGAAAAGGCGGCCGAGGAAAAGGCGGCAGCGGCACAGAAAGCATCAAAGAAGAACGAGTCATCTGAAAGCCTCGTTTCTTCGAAAAACAGTGAGAGTACATCGGAGGTATCTTCCTCAAGGAGTGAGACGTCTGCATCATCCTCGAGCGAGAGCACAAAGTCAGCTGCATCATCTTCAGCAGGTTCGTCTAAGAGCAGCAGTTCCGGTACGACAGCAGCTTCTTCATCTTCCGAAAGTTCATCATCCTCGTCCTCTTCCGGACAGGGAAAGCTTCTTGGAACCTTTAAGCTCACGGCTTATTGCCCGTGTGCAAAGTGCTGTGGCGTCGCAAACAAGCCAACGGCTTCCGGCGTGATGCCGAGGGCAGGACATACGGTTGCGATGGCGGGCGTGCCCTTCGGAACGAAGCTTCTGATTAACGGAACGGTTTATACCGTAGAAGACAGGGGTACACCTTACGGCCATGTGGATGTCTTCATGAACAATCATAGTTCGGCATTGGCGTTCGGCATGGAATATGCAAAGGTGTATCAGCTGAGCTGAGTCATTTACGCAAGTCCTGAGGTAAAATGAATGATAGATGAGAAGGCGATGCGGCAGGGTATGATGCTGCATCGCCTTTTTCATGCGACTGGATTGCTGTGATGTTCGGTCCTGCAGGAAACCGCTGGTTCGGAGGAGGGGGCGACTGGATTCGAACTGTCGAAACGTCCACCGGACGTTCCGACCCTCAGCGTCCCGATGTTCG
>CAYYEB010000151.1:0-4916 GCA_964470725.1 uncultured Lachnospiraceae bacterium
GGGTGTACCCTGTGGATTTGTCGTAGTTGTGTGAAAAAAATCGGTGGATTTCGTACAATTGTATGTGGATACACACATGAAAAAGCGGTTCCGGCTGGCATTCCGGAACCGCTTTTTCAATATTTAAGGGAAGGAGTTTTGCCGGATCCGTAACCTGGCAGTGTCAGGATTCGGCATTCATGAAAAAGAAAAAATTAATTTTGTTTCTTCAGATGTTTTCTTCATCTGATGGTTTGTACTATACTGGCCATGTGTGAATGAAATCGTATCGATGTGTGAAAAAAAGGTGAACTTGAAAAATATGGATAAAATGAAGGGTGTAATTTTCGACATGGACGGTCTGCTCTTTGACACGGAGCAGGTGTATCAGAAGAACTGGACGAGACTTGCAAAGGAACTGAATGTGGATCTGCCGGATGCATTTCGAAGGTCGATCTGCGGGACGAGCGGCGATCTGATGGATCATCTGATCGAGCAGTATTTTCACGTGAAAGAGGGACACACTTATGCGGAACAGGTGATGAGATGGACTGCGGAGGATCTGAAGACCCACGTTCCGGAGAAGAAGGGTCTCCATGAAATCCTGGACTTTTTCAAGGGCCTCGGATTTAAGATGGCAATTGCGAGCAGCTCCGAGAAAGCCCAGATCAGGAGCAATCTGCGCCTTTCTCATGTGGAATCGTATTTTGATGCGCTGGTGAGCGGCAGGGATGACGGAGTGAAGAACGGAAAGCCGGCACCGGATATTTTCCTGAAAGCGGCGGAGAAGATCGGACTTCCGGCGTCGGAATGCTACGTTTTCGAGGATGCCTATAACGGAATCCGTGCGGCAGCAGCGGCCGGAACCCGCCCGATTATGATTCCGGATACGATTCCGGCGGATGAGGAAATGCGAAAGTTAAGCTATGGCATTTATCCGGATCTGATCGCAGCCAGGGATGCACTCAAAGAGAAAATGGAGGAAAACGAATGAATTATGCAGGAATTGTCCACCATGCGGATCAGAGGGACGCCTTTTTTCTGGAAAACGGGAAGCTCAGGATCAGACTTATGGCCGGGAAAAATGATATTTCCGCGGTCTATCTTCATATGCAGGATAAATACATCGGTCCGGAACGGATGGAAACGCGCAGCTGTGTGACGATGGAAAAATATGCTTCTGATTTCGGCCGGGACTATTTCTGTGCGGATGTGGAGATTGCCCGGGCGGCGACGGATGACAATGTACGTTCCCGGAACCCGGATATGCTTTGCCTTCGGTATTTCTTTGAGCTTGTGGACAGTGCCGGGGCAAGGATCTGGTACGGAGATGACCGTTTCTTTTCCGGCGCGCCGGGAGACGTGGAGGCCATGTTTGACTGCCCGCTTCTTTCAAGACGCGAGCAGACCTTTCATGTGCCAAAGTGGGCGAAAAATGCGGTTGTCTATCAGATTTTCCCGACCCGTTTCGCCACGACCCAGGATGTGCCGGATGAGGAATGGTATAAGGCGCCGATCAACTGGGATGATGACATTCACGGCAATCTTCCGGGAATTACAAATCATCTGCAGTACATCAAGGATCTGGGCGTGGACGTTCTCTACCTGACGCCGATCTTCCGGTCAGATTCGACACACAAGTATGATACGATTGACTATTATCAGGTGGATCCGTCTCTGGGAACGGCGGATGATCTGCACAAGCTGATTGATACGGCGCACAACATGGGAATGCGCGTGATGCTGGACGGTGTGTTCAACCACACATCGCCGGAATTTTTTGCTTTTAAGGACATTCGGGAGAAGGGGAAGGATTCGAAATACTGGAACTGGTATTATATTGACCGTCTGCCGCTGGACTATGGCGATTATAACCGGAAACCGTCGTTTCAGACATTTTCCTATGTCGGCGGAATGCCGAAACTCAATCTGACGAATCCCGAGACGGCGGATTATGTGCTGAAGGTTGCGCTCTATTATCTGCATGAATTTCATATTGACGGCTGGCGGCTCGATGTCGGAGATGAGATCGGACATGATTTCTGGAAGAGATTCCGGAAGGCTGTCAAAGCGGAAAATCCGGATGCGCTGCTGGTCGGAGAGGTCTGGCATTATGCGCCGGATTTCCTTGAGGGTGATGAGTGGGACTCCGTTATGAACTATGCGTTTTTCAAGAGTGTGGCATCCCTCATCTGCTACGGCGAGACACGTCCTTCGGAGTTTATGGCACAGCTCGGAACCTTAAACGGACAATATTGACCGTCTGCCGCTGGACTATGGCGATTATAACCGGAAGCCATCATTTCAGACATTTTCCTATGTCGGCGGAATGCCGAAACTCAATCTGACGAATCCCGAGACGGCGGATTATGTGCTGAAGGTTGCGCTCTATTATCTGCATGAATTTCATATTGACGGCTGGCGGCTCGATGTCGGAGATGAGATCGGACATGATTTCTGGAAGAGATTCCGGAAGGCTGTCAAAGCGGAAAATCCGGATGCGCTGCTGGTCGGAGAGGTCTGGCATTATGCGCCGGATTTCCTTGAGGGTGATGAGTGGGACTCCGTTATGAACTATGCGTTTTTCAAGAGTGTGGCATCCCTCATCTGCTACGGCGAGACACGTCCTTCGGAGTTTATGGCACAGCTCGGAACCTTAAACGGACAATATCACAGCGCGGTGATCCCGGTCCTCTGGAACCTCATCGACAGTCATGACACAAGCCGTTTTCTGCACCGGGCCGGAGGAGATAAACGAAAGCTGAAACTTGCGGCGGCATTTCAGATGCTGCTTCCGGGAACGCCGTTTTTGTATTACGGAGATGAAGTCGGCCTTGACGGGGGTGACGATCCGGACAATCGCAGGGGCATGCTCTGGGATCCGAACCGGCAGGATCAGGACATGTATCACTGGTATCAGCGGCTGACATACTTCCGCCACAGTATCGCGGACATTCCGGCCGGGAGATATGCGTATGCGAGAGCGGATGATCTGAGGGGAATCTTGGAATATCGCTTACAGAGCGGAGAGACCCTGCTGTTTCATACGAATGACCAGGAAAAGGGAGCCCGGGAATACGCCGGGTATCAGGAACTTCTGTCCGATACGGTATTTGACGGAAATCTGCACGGATACGAGTGTGTGCTGCTGAGAAAACCGTAAGGAACGAAGAATTGATATGATATCAGGGTCAAAAAACTTTTGCCCTCAAGATCATTTATATAAAAATAGTATAAACTCTGGGGGCGAGCTGTTCTATATTTCGGAAGTAGTGTTATACTCTAGATGGAGTGGTTACTATTTACACTTGCGCTATGCAGGCCGTGATTCAGGCTCGTCAACTTTGAAAGTATTTGAACAGTAACGAAGAGTGAAGGAACAGGAGATGAGTTTATGTCACTTCTGATTAAGGATACGACGAGAGAAGAACGAGAGGAGATTGTGCGGCGTTCTTTGAACTGCGGAGCCGGAGGATGCGAGAACTGTTCCTCCTGCTGGCTTGGCGGAGGAGATCCCTGGGGGATGTTTCAGGATTATATTGACGGCAAGAAGGAGATTGCCGAGATCAATATGGAGTATCATCGGGGGCTTGTACACTGAGGAAAGGGCGGTTCCACCGGCAAGAACGGGTGTGTAGGTTCTGAGAGATTCCGTCCTGATTTGGAAGACGTATGATCTGACAGAAGGAAAGAGGCGTATCATGGGAGCTCCGTCGATTGAAGATTCGACAAAAGAAGAGCGGGAGGCTTATATCAAAAGAAAGTTCCGCTGCATTTCGGACTGTGATATGTGCGGAATCTGTGCGGCTTTTCACGGACAGCTTCCCGAGCTTGTGTACCGGGAGTACATTTCGGGCGAGCGTGAATTTGCCGAGATTTCCGCGGAAGTCAGGAAAATGTGAACGAACAGCACCGGACATTTGCATTACGCAGATGAATTTTTGCGGTGATTTTCGTGCGGGAGTGCAGTAGTGAACCGCAGAAGGAACACAGTGAAAAACATATGGGAGTAAACTGAAAATGAATGAGTCGCGCACTGCCGTGATCTGTGACTCAGGCTGCGATGTCAGCCGGAAAACGGCAGAAAAGTATGGCATTACAATTTTGAACCTGATTGTGAATTATCACGACAGGTCGGTGAAGGATCTGGATCTTCTGGAGGAAGATCCTCACTATGTCTATAAACATTTTGAAGAGGAAATACCAACTACTTCGGGAATCAACGAACAGATGGTGTTTGATGAGGTGGACAGGCTTCTGGAAGAAGGGTATCGGAACTTTATCACGGTGTCCATTTCCAGCCGCATGAGCGGGACCTACAGCGCGGTGCATCACGCGATGGAAGAGGTTGCGGAAGAGCATCCGGAGTGCCGGACATATGCCTTTGACAGTAAAAATATTTCCATCGGCGCAGGTGTATTTGCGATCTGGGCCGGTTATATGCTGCAGAAGGGTGCCGCATTTGAAGAGGTAAAAGAGGGCCTTGAGAGAAAAATTTATGATTCGGATCTTGAGTTCTATATGGATTCCCTCTATTATCTGCGAAAGGGCGGAAGAATTACGCCGGCCGTGGAACTTGCCGGACGCATTTTGAAAATCAAGCCGATTATCTCCTGCAATCATGAGGGGGTCTACTCTACAGTGGCGAAGGTACGTGGCTCCTCCAAAGGTGTGGAGCGGTTGGTTAGCGGTATCTTAAAGAAGCGGGAGATTGATCCGGAAAATGAATGGTTCATGATCATGAACGGGGACGCCGAAAATCTGGCTTCCAAAGCGCGGGAAATGCTTCTTAGCGCATGTCCGGACGCGAAAATCATAGAGGATCATCAGATCGCGCCGACGATGGCGATCAATACCGGCCCCGGACTTCTGGGATTCTGCAGGTTTTCATTGAAGTAAAAGAACAGAATGGCAGAAATATCGTTTGATGATTTTTG
>CAYYEB010000152.1:0-4907 GCA_964470725.1 uncultured Lachnospiraceae bacterium
CCCGCGGAAACCTCCGTTGTCAAATGGATCTTTCAGCGGGTGCTTGAAGGTCAGGGCAGTTCCCGGATTGCCGATGAACTCAACCGCATGCATCTGCCCTCTCCCGAAAACCGTACCTGGTGTGACCGCACCATCCGCGGCATTGTCCGAAATCCTGCCTGTGTGGGAGATGTGCTCATGAATAAAAGCTATCGGGATCGGCACTTTCGCCGGCACTTAAATCTCGGCGAGCGTCCGCTCTACTATCAGGACCATCATCACCGTGCCATTATAAACCATGACACCTTTGACCGGGCAAATGCCTCGATGACGCAGCGCGGACGTGAGAAAGGAAATGTTCCGGATTCTTCGGAAAATGCAAAGCATCTGAATCCGCACACCAGAAGATATCCGTTTTCCGGAAAACTCTTCTGCGGGACATGCGGATCTCCCTTTCGCCGCGTCACCCAGTATACCGTATCCGGAACGACAATCCGCTGGGAATGCACGGGGCACCGACGGGATAAAATGTCCTGTTCTCTCAAGCGGGTTCCGGAGGCGGCCGTGCAGGCTGCGTTTCTGACCTGCCTGTGTAAAATGCGATATGCGCCCTTCCTTCTGGATGAATACTGCAGCTCTTCTCTTTCGGATCAGAGTTTTAAGGCAAAGAAGCTTCGCAGCTTTCTTGCACGCTTCTCTTCCGCTGCCGCATTTCCGGATGAGGAATTTTGCGTTCTTGTAGACAAAGTCATCGTCCACTCGCAAAGTGCATTTACTTTCATTTTCTCCTGCGGTCTTGCATTTTTTGAGGAGGTACGCTGATGGCACATATTCCATACGGATATCGGATCGAAAACGGCGCCGCTGTCATTTTCACAAAAGAAGCAAAGGAACTAAAGCTCTTCTTCACGCTCTATCTCACCGGTTCCTCCATCGAATCCGCCAGAAAGCTCGCCGGGCTTACCGTGTGCAAAACCACTGCCGGTCAGATCCTTGGGCGCAGGGTGTATCTCGGGGACGGCTATTATCCGCAGATCATTGATCAGGAAACCTTTCTGCGGGTCGCAAAGGAACGGACCGAGCGATGCGAGCGGATGAACCGGCACCCTGTTCCGAAACCCAGGTCCGCATTTCCGATCCGTACAAAATTCAAGGTCATCGTTCCGGAGGATCTGTCTTTTGCGGCACAGCTTTCTCCTGCCGAAAGAGCCGCGGCGCTGTACCGCCTCATTCTTCCGGATGAAGGCGGAGAAGAACGAATCAGTAAAAGTAACGAGGCGCGAATCAGAAGCAGGCTGCATTTGGCCGAAAAAGGCAGGTAAGTGTGCAAATTTTTATTATTTTGAAATACCCCCTTTATCTTCTATCGCAGTCCCCTAAAAAGAAAGGAGTTTTCACATGTCGGTTCGCATTATCCCGCCTGAGCTTATGGAACCCGTCTATGAAACAAAGCAGCGGAAAGCTTCCGCCGCCTCCATCAAAAAGACGCGTGTTGCCGCCTATGCCAGAGTGTCGACCGCTCTCGAGGAGCAGGAATCCAGTTTTGAATCCCAGGTGCAGCACTATACCGGTTATATTCAGGACAATCCCGCATGGGAGCTGGCCGGTGTGTACGCGGATGAAGGCCTGTCCGGCACAGGCACAAAGAAGCGGGAGCAGTTTAATGCCATGATTGCCGACTGCCGGAACGGAAAAATCGACATGGTGATCACCAAAAGCATTTCCCGTTTTGCACGAAACACGGTCGACTGCCTTCAATACATCCGTGAACTTCGCGATAAAAATATTCCCGTCATTTTCGAAAAAGAAGGAATCAACACCATGGATTCCTCCGGGGAAATGCTGCTGACCATCATGGCCTCTCTTGCCCAGCAGGAAAGCGCTTCCATTTCGGAAAATGTCCGGCTCGGGCATCAGTACCGGATGCAGCAGGGGAAACCGATGGTGACAACGCATTTTATGGGATACCGGATGAGCGCGGATAAAAGCAGCCTTGTGATTGTGCCGGAACAGGCAGTCATTGTCAGGCGCATTTTCCGGGAATTTCTCGACGGAAGATCGTCGACGCAGATTGCAAATGCTCTCATGGCGGATGGCATAAAATCACCCTCCGGCGGCGACAAGTGGTATCCCGGCTGCATTGAATCGATGCTCCAAAATGAAAAGTTCATGGGAGATCTGCTTTTGCAGAAGTGGTATATCAAGGATTTCATCAGTAAGAAGGCCGTGCGAAATAATGGCAAATTTCCCAAATACTATGTGGAAAATGCCCACGATCCCATTGTTCCGAAGCCTGTATTTCTGCAAGTGAAAGGCGAATTTCTGCGTCGGAAATACAGGAGGGAAATGAGCGGCAGGAAAACCCTGCAGCGTGGCAGCAGTCCGTTCTATGAGAAACTGATCTGCAGCGAATGCGAAAGCACTTATAAACGCTTTCCAAGGCAGCCGGGAAACGGATATACCACCTGGCGGTGTAAGACGAGAATCCGCAAAGGGACACCATGCAACGGAAGGATCGTGAAAGAAACCGAGGTACAGGACGCGGTGGTGCGAGCATTTGGCATGCTGCCGGATCGCAGAGCCGAGCTGAAAAAACTCTTACACATCTGTGAACCGCAGGAAACCGAACTTCAGGGCCGCATGACTGCTCTGACTGAGCGGGAAAGAGCCATTCATGATCAGATCAGCGAGTATGCAGAAACAGGTGAGATTGCCGCCGAAACATCCGGAACACCTCAAGGAACAAATTATATAGGAAATGATTTTGACGGAACCGCTAAAACTGATGGTACAAAACCTCCGCCGGAGCTGAAATTGGAACGGATAAGGAACGAGCTGGATAGGATCCATACCGAAAAGAATCAGCTTCTTCGGCAAAAGGCCGAATATGACAGCCGGAAAGTTTATGTCAGAGATCTGCTGAACCTTATTGATGCAATGGATGAAAACGCAGTTGTGCACACAAAAAGGAGCTCCACCTATCAGGATGAAATCAGGCGGCAGGTAAAGGCCTATCCGGCATCCTGCACTGATGTGAATGATTTCTTCGAACGGACGGCCTATGTCCGGCATCATGGACCGATTACGGAATTCAGCGCTGATGACTGTGATGAATTCATCGGGAAGATTATTGTGCACAAGGACCGGATGACGGTGATGTTCAGGGCGGGGATCGTCGTGGAGGTGAGGGGGTGAAGCCATTTGCAGGTGTACGGTCAGGGGAAATTCTGTTATAGTAAAAGCCAAGCAAGAGAGACCTTGTTACATAAAGATCATGTTTGTGGGGTATGGGACTGTGAATGGTCTTGTGCTCTGTTTTTTGAGATACAGAGGAATATACAGCATGCTGCATATTTATTTTGGTGAGTATAAAGGAAAAAACTATATTTACGATCCGGATGTATTTTTCAATAATCAGGCGGAAAGAAAATGGCTGCTTGATGACCTTTCCAAAAAGATGATTCGAGATGTAGATAAGTCAGAGGTGATTTCTGAGAACCTGATCCAGAGCAGCCGTCTCGGTCCAATTCCTCCTCAGTGGCTTTCCGGTGGAGTAAAAACACTGATCCTCATTGATCATGATGACAAGCATGTGTTCAATGCTTCCGCCTGCGGACCTAATTGTGCCAGGTGGCTTCTTGAAATCGGGAAAAAGAAGGATGTTCTGGTGCGTCTCGGATACCTGATGGATTTCGGAAGGGAACCTTTCGAGATTCTGATACAGAATACCGGCAAAATTGTAAAGTCAATGCCAGAACTGCTGAATGAAGTAATTGATCACGATCTTTTACAGCCTATGTCTGAACAGCAGAATGATATATATTGAGGGGCAAAATCATTGAAGGGACAATATCAGATTGAATTATATAATGCCAGTGTTCATTATTTTCTTACAGTCGAAAGAAATATTACGATATTAGAGGGAAATTCTGCGACCGGCAAAACAGAGCTGATTCGGCTGCTCACGGAATATAATCAACGTCGAGAGTCCTCGGGGATCACATTGATTTGTGAGAAACAATGCTCTGTTTTGACCGAAGAGGACTGGCAATATCGTCTGAATGGCATGTCTGATCGGATTATTTTCATTGATGAAGGAAATTCATTTATCCGTACAAAAGAATTTGCAAAAGCGTTAGATGGCAATGACAATTATTTTGTGATTATTTCCAGAGAAAGTCTTTTTGAATTGCCCTATAGCATCCAGGAAATTTATGGCCTGCGTGAAGCTTCCTCATCGAAATATAAAAAGGCGGAACGCGTTTACAATGAGATGTATCAGCTATATACGTCCTTTTCAGATAAGGTAATCACTGCCGAAAAATTAATTACAGAGGACAGCGGATCGGGGTTTCAGTTTTTCAATGGCATATATTCCGGCCTGGTCACACCTGCACATGGCAAGGGAAATATTCTGAAATTATTGCGTGAGCTATCGAACGATCATGATAAGGTTGTTGCTATCGTGGATGGAGCTGCATTCGGGCCTGAAATGAATCGAATTCACGAATGGCTTCAGTGGAACCCTGGAAATGCGGTATTTGCTCCCGAGTCATTTGAATATCTTGTTCTGGCATCCGGAATTATTGATGTTCCAAAAGACGTATTGAACAAAACCTTTGACTATGCGGATAGCTGCAAATATATGAGTTGGGAGCAGTTCTATACGGATTATTTGGTTCAAATGACAGCAAGGGAAGACTATCCTTATCAAAAGGGAAAACTTCATCCTTTTTATTTGACAAAGGGAAATGCCGATAAGATTTTACAGCTCCTTCCAGACAAACTAAGAATTTACAGGTCAGAATAATCGAAATTTCTCCTACTCTATACTGAACGTTCGTTTAAATTGGCTTTCGAGAAAAAGCCGAAAATTCCAATGCTAATGGCATAAAAATCAATGAACCGGTCGCGCAGGCGGCAATATG
>CAYYEB010000153.1:0-4896 GCA_964470725.1 uncultured Lachnospiraceae bacterium
CGGGACTTCTGGTCATCGGTTTCGGCTGTGCGCCGATCTATCCCTGCATTATTCACTCCACGCCGGCAAGATTTGGCCGTGAGAACAGCCAGAGCCTCACCGGTCTGCAGATGGCCGCTGCTTATACCGGAACCACACTGATGCCGAAACTCTTCGGTGTCCTGTCGGACATCATCGGTATCGGATTTTTCCCTGTATGGATCCTTCTCATCTTATTGCTTATCATCGGAATGAGTGAATGGGCCAACCGACTTCAGAGGATGTGAAAAATGGCAAATACAGAACAATTAAAGGCAGAAAATATCCGGACCGTCCGAAGTCTTTTCTATGGGCAGGCAGAGCCCTGGACCCGCCCGGATCTAGCGGAAGCTTCCGGCCTTTCCATGGGCGGCACGACCAACATTCTCCACATCCTTATGGATCGGGAGGAAGTCATCTATCTGGGAGATGCTCCGTCTACTGGCGGTCGAAAATCAAAGCTATACGGCCTTAATCCGGATTTTGCGCACATCGGCACGATACTGCTGTCACATGCGAATGACCTTTTTTCCATCGTTACTGCCAGTATCGATCTGACCGGAAGGGTCATTTCCCGCAGACAGCTGGATATTCCGAATCCTACAGGCTTTGAACTTCTTTCAGAAGCCGCACAGGATCTATGCCACAGCGACCCTCTGGTTCGTTGTCTGGTGATCAGCTTTCCAGGTATCGTGTCGCCGGAAGGAGCCGCCACAAGCAGCGACTTTCCGGGACTTACCGGTATCAATATACGGGAAAGACTGGAAGAAATCCTGTCCTTCCCGGTTATGATAGAAAATGATGTGAATCTGGCCGCCATCGCCTATGCCAGGAAACATCCGGAATGTGAAAATCTGGCTGTCTTATATCAGCCGAATCACGATCCTGCCGGCGTCGGCATCATGATTCAGGGGCGCTTATATCGCGGACGAGGCGGTCTTGCCGGAGAGATCGGCCGCATTGAGACAGACGCTCAGCTATCGCTGCTTCAAAGTGATCCGGGGCGCCTGCTTCAGATACAGCTTGCCGCACTGAACTGCCTTCTCGCTCCCGAGCGAATTGCATGGTACTGCCCGATGCTCGACCACACAGACTTCACCGGATTTCCATCCGTACCGGAAATGGCGGGACCGCTTCTCGAGCATATCGATGATCTTGAGAAATTGACCCGCTACGGTGCAGAACTCTGCGGCAGAAAGCTCTTACTTCGTCTCTGAAAATCCGTATATACATACAAGTCTCTTGTGAACTTTTCCGATTTCTGTCACAAAAGGCATAATTTTATCAAAAAGTTCACGAGAGATTTACGTTTGTCAACAATCGAACATATGTTTATGAAAAATTAATGTAGCCTGTCAGCAATTTGAGCAATTTTCCCCTGCTGTCATATGCTTTTAATTCAATTCTTCCAGACACTTTCATCAGGTCCTTTCGGAACAATACGGAACGGATTTTCTGCCGCGGGTCCCAGGTAATATCCCTGTTTGATTGCGTCAAAATCCGTCGCCTCGGAAAATGCCGGGTTTGCATACAGTTCCCTTGCATATCTCCAGAGATTCGGATAATCACGAAGACGAAGGGCATTCAACCGGAATTCAAAATAATATGCGGCATCCAGACGGGCAAGTGTCACATACAGCCTGATATCTGGATCTGTGATTCGGTCTCCCATAAGGAACCTGTGACTTCCCAGATATCTGTCGAGCCAGTTCAAACGGTTGAAGAAGATATAAAAACTGTGCTCATACTCCTCCTGTGTTTCCGCATATCCTGCCTGATAAACTCTGTTTTCGACATCGTTAAACAGGATACGATCAAGACGGTCGATCTGGCTCCTTAATTTCACTGGATAAAGATCCGGAGCATCTTCCTTAAAGAAAGGCCGAAAGGCAGTTTCCAGATAGAGGGGCAGCCTGTGATAATCATTATTTGCAACAACACCATTACGAACATCGACAAGTGTCGGAACCGTTGCGTTCCATTTTCCGCCGGGCTCTGTTTTTTCATAAATCTCCGGAAGTGTTCTGATTCCGAGGATACTGTCACGTCCCGCATCGGAGCTTGCAAAGCTCCAGCCTTCCTCTGTCTTTACCGGATCTGTCTTTCCGGTGCTGATCACATCTTCTTTGATTCCAAGAAGATTCAAAGTAATCTTCACGCGAGTTGCCCACGGGCATAGCGGCGTCCAGATCAGACGGTAGCGTCCGGCCTCTACCGGGAGTCTGTCCTTGTACGGGCGTATTTTTCCGGTATAGTCATCGTCATCCGTCACAATTCCCGCTGTACCGTCTTCACGTATTGCCGTTCCCTCAAAGGGAGTATTGAAAAAGGTATCTTCATGCAGTTTCTCTTCACTGTTGGTATAATTGCCGACCCTGTTTCCGCCTGCCCAGAGAGGTCCCTGAGATCCCTGAGGAAGATGCGAGCGCTGGATCTGCGCTGCCGCGGTCATGCAGGATTCCTGCTGTGTTGTATTTCGGCTCTGCTTCTGTTTCCTCGGAGGAAGCGCGCAGGCTGAAGTTTCTATGATATCTGCCATAATCGTCTCCTGTGCTTTTTATTTCATAAAGTTATGATGATTAAAGTGTCATAACGTTTTTCTTCCGCCGTCATTAATCCTGCGCTTCGATTCTGAATTTATGTTCCGGATCCTTTGACAGGTGTTCACGGTTTGCCGGTTCATTCCAAAGAGCTTCATCCGGACCGATCGGAAGAATACTGTTCGGGTTCGTCTGAAGACAGCACAGATGATAGTGTTTCTTGATTCCGTCAAAGTCAGTGGCAGCGCTGAAGGCGTGCTCTGCATAAAGATCCCTTGCATATCCCCAGAGATTCGGATAATCCCGAAGCATACGTTCATTGACACGGAAGCCGTTAAAATATGCAAGATCAAATCGTGCCAGTGTCACATAGAGACGGACATCCGAATCTGTGATGTAGTCTCCGAACAGGAAGCGCTGCTTTGAAAGTCTCTCTTCGAGCTTGTCATACGCCGTAAAGAGAAGATCATATGCATCGTCATACGCGGTTTGGCTCTGTCCGAATCCGGCTTTATATACTCCGTTATTTACATCATGAAAGATCTTCTGAGAAAGTTCATCGATATCTTTTCTTAAGTCCTCCGGATAAAGATCAGGTGCATTCTTCCTGTGATATTTTCGCCACTCCACTTCCCAGTAATTTGTCAGTTTGAAATAATCATTATTGACAACCTTCCGTGTCTTCACATCGATCACCGAAGGAACGGTAGGTCTTCCCTTGAATTCGGGATCCGTCGCATAGTAGATTTCGGAAAGCAAATGTATATGAAGAACAGGATCGATACCTCCCTCATCCAGGGTAAATGCCCAGTCTCCCCAGCTCACATCCGGACGAATCGGATCGGCAGTTCCGACGGAAATGATCTCTTTTCCCGTTGCCGGGTCTGTTCTGTCAAGTCCCAGAAGTTCCCGTACAATGATCTGTCTTGTCGCCCACGGGCAGACAGGTGCCCAGATGAGACGGTATCTTCCTGCCTCTACCGGAAGATACCCCTTCTCTTCCGCATCGGGATCTGCGGAAAAAGGTGTCGTAAAATAATTCGGCTGACGTTCGAATTTACCGTCGGGCTGGCTTTCTTTTGTAATTACATGATTCACTACGGCCATCTCTTCTCCTCTCCTATTTTCTCTTCGTGTTCCGGTGGAACGTCATAATACTCTGATTCTTCCTTTGGGTACCTGAAAACTTCCATCAGTGCCCCCCTTCTGAACAATAGCGAATGAAAGAAGTAAAATACTACTATTCATATGGGCTAACTAGGATATTGAATCTTAAGATGTATTATACATTGATTTTTCGGGCCGTCAAGATGAAATTCATCCAGCAGGTTGAAATTACAGGAACCGGTTTTTATACTTCTTGGAATGACGTAAATTTGAGGAAAAGAATATTTCACAAGCTGCCAAGTGACTGATCTGTCTCTTTCCGAAATAAAGTTCCGTCGGAATTGCATGTATAAAATTCTCCATCTTAAAAGGTTCTCCTTTTCTTTATAAATTCTCGTTGCCTGTAATTACTGTTTTCCTTCTTCCATGCCGGTCTCAAGTCCCGGCTGAAGCGGACCATAGTAGTAAGATGCTGTCGCACCGCCGTCGACAAGGAAAGTGGAACCGGTAATAAACTGTGCTCTCTCACTCATGATGAGCTCCGCAACATCGGCAATTTCATCTGCCGTTCCCGGACGTCCTGCCGGGCACTTTGCAAACATATTTTTATAGAAGTCTCCGCGGATTCCATTGAATTCATCAATTGCAAGCGGTGTTACGATGATGCCCGGTGCGATGTCGTTGATTCTTGCGTCCCTCTTTCCCCATTCCACTGCTTCGTACATGACGCGCTTTTCATTACATCTTTTGGCAAGCTGATATGCCTTCAGTGTATTTTCGATCTTATCCGGCTGCAGGAAATCAAGTTTGAGAAGTTCTTCCGTCGGAGTTGCCGCAAGTGCTCTGTCCTGTTCCGGCGTCAGTTGCGGCATCCGCCAGCCTGACTGGCTGGAGATTGTGACCCCTGCTCCGCCCGGGACGATAACCTTCCGTACTTCTTCAAGCAGTACAGCCGTACCGTAAAGGTCGACTGCGAGAATGGCTTCCTTTGAAGCCTGTGACGGAGACATACCGGCGCCATTGACGAGATACTTGATATCACCGTATTTCTGTCCTTCTGCGATCATTGCCTTAATGGACTGTCTTGATGACAGGTCCATTTCAAACGGCACTGCGTCAAAGCCTGCATTGTTCATTGTCTCTGCGATGGCCTTGGCATTGTTCAGGTTCTTGTCGCCGAGGATGATCTTCTTTCCATATCCGATTCTTCTGGCAATTGCCATGCTGATCT